>CAZJXT010000013.1:0-11338 GCA_964550225.1 uncultured Candidatus Saccharibacteria bacterium | reverse complement strand
TAGGAGTTTTCCCATTAGGAGGATTACCATTAATTTTCGTAAGTCATGGAGGTACGGCATTGGCGCTTTCATTAGGTGCGATGGGAATTGTGTTGAACATGTCGCGTAAAATGGTATAATTTTATTATTATGATCAAGATTCTATTAACAGGAGGGGGGACTGGAGGGCATTTTTACCCGCTCATTGCAGTGGCTCAAGAAATCAATAAATTAGTTGATGAACAAAAAATTGCGAATGTTCGCATGTATTATTTTTCTGATGCGCCATACGATGAACAATCACTCATGGAGAATCAGATCACCTTTAAAAAAATAAACGCAGGAAAACTGCGCATGTATTTTTCCTTGAAAAACTTTTTGGATATCTTTAAAACAGCATGGGGAGTTGTCGAGGCATTCATTGCTGTTTTTCAACTCTATCCAGATGTTGTTTTTGCTAAAGGAGCCTATGCGTCATTTCCAACATTGCTCGCCGCAAGACTCCTCGGAATTCCAGTTATTGTTCATGAATCAGATGCCGCTCCCGGTCGCGTAACATCATGGGCAGGAAAGTTTGCAAAATATGTTGCCATTTCTTATGCTGAATCAATTCAATTTTTCCCAAAAGACAAAACGGCACACGTAGGACAACCTATTCGTCCAGAGTTAGAACATCCATCAGTGGGCGGTTTAGAGTATTTACAACTCGAATCTGGGACTCCTGTAATTTTTATCCTTGGAGGATCTTTGGGTGCCCAAATCATTAATGAGAAGATTCTTGAATCATTACCTGATTTAGTTAAAAAATATCAAATCATTCATCAAACAGGAAAAGGGAATTTTGATGAAGTTTCTAAACGATCGGACCATATTTTACAAAATAGTCAATTTAAGAGTCGTTATAAACCGTTTCCGTTTTTAAATACCCTTGCCATGCGTATGTCTGCTGGGGTTGCGTCAGTAATTATTTCTCGAGCAGGTTCAACTATTTTTGAAATTGCTGCATGGGGAGTACCTTCGATTATTGTTCCGTTCACTGTTTCTAATAATGATCATGCTCGCAAAAATGCGTATGCGTATGCACGAGCAGGAGCCTGTGAGGTGATTGAAGAAAAAAATCTTACACCGCATATCATCATTTCAGAAGTAGATCGTATTGTACAAGATCTTATATTGCGAGATAAAATGTCAGCAGCTGCAAAAGGGTTTTTCAAACCAGGAGCAGCTCATAAAATTGCTGAAAAAGTTCTCGAAATTGGATTGTCGCATATACAAGAAGAAAAATAAAAATAGGCAAAATGCCTGTTTTTTGCTATAATGACGACCTATGAATACTCAGATTGTCACTCGATTTGCACCAAGTCCAACAGGGCACATGCATACCGGTAGCTACCGAACTGCATTTTTTGCATACCTCTTTGCCAAGAAACATGGAGGTAAATTTGTGCTTCGAATTGAGGATACTGATAAGGAACGTTCGAAACAAGAATACACGGATGAGATTTTTAAAGTATTTGAAACGATCGGAATTTCTTATGATGAAAAATATATTCAATCTGAAAATTTACCACGACATCGTGAATTATTAAATAAATTAATTGAAGAAAATAAAGCCTACATTTCAAAAGAAGAAGCTAAAGACGGTTCGGGAGTAATCAAAGATATTATTCGTTTTCGAAATCCAAACAAGGTAGTTACGTTTACTGATTTGATTCGAGGAGAAATTTCTACTGACACCACTGATCTTGGTGACTTTGTTATTGCAAAAAATCTTGAAGAACCATTGTTTCATTTAGCAGTAGTTGTCGATGATTATGATGAAGGAATTACTCATGTGATTCGCGCAGAAGAACATATTGCAAATACCCCTCGTCAAATATTGATTCATGAAGCATTAGGTTTTTCTATTCCACATTATGCTCATTTACCACTTGTTCTTGCTCCAGATAAAACAAAGATGTCAAAACGAAAAGGAGCAGTTCCTGTGGTTGAATACTTAGAACGAGGATATCTCCCAGAAGCATTACTTAATGCGATTTGTTTGTGTGGATGGAATCCGGGTACCGAACAAGAATTATTTACTCGAACAGAACTTGAACAGGCGTTTGATTTGGATAAAGTTCAAAAGGCTGGTGCAGTATTTAACGAAGAAAAACTGAATTGGTTTAATCGTGAATACATCAAAAAACTTTCACACGATCGACAAAAAGAATTCGTTGCAAAATTCTTACCAGAAAAATTTGAGTCAGTTATTGAAAAAATATTACCTATTATTATCGAACGTATTAACTATTTCGGTGAAATAACGACTATGGTAGAAGCGGGGGAGTTTGATTACTATATCACAGCTCCAGAGGTGGATATCAATAAACTATCTTGGAAAGAAGAAGGTCTTGATCGTGCAAAAATTCATCTAGAAAAAACTTTAGAAAAGATATCTGAAATAGAAAATGAAAATTGGAATATGTCAAGTATCAAAGAATCTCTGTGGAGTTATGCAGAAGATATAGGGAAAGGGAGTGTTCTTTGGCCTATGCGATTTGCACTTTCAGGAAAAGATAAATCTCCTGATCCTTTTACCTTGGCAGAGATTTTAGGAAAAGCGGAAACTATTAAACGTATTACCGAAATATGCAAAAAAATATAAGTACTTTTTTAATACTTACGTTATGTTTGAATCCGCTTATTACGGCTGCGGAAAGTACTTCTTTTTTACAAAAAAAAATTGCTGATAAAAATGAAGAGATGAGCTCTCTTGAACAAGAAATTGCAGAGTATCAAAATCAAGTAAATGAGATTTCATCACAAGCACAAACCTTGGAATCAGTTCTAAAAAGTATTTCAGCAAATCAAAAACAGTTACAAGCAAAAATTCAGCTTACTAATAAGAGAATTACTCAGACAAATTCAACTATTGCAAAAAATGAGCAAACGATTAGAAAATTAAGTAGGGGAATTGTTTCAAATACATCAGCTGTCGAAGAAACAATCAGGTCGCTCAATACCATGGATCAAACAAGTCTTCTCGAGGTAATAATGTCAGATGAGAGTATTTCTCAATTTATGAGAAAGTTTATCGATCTTGAAAAGATTCAATCTCAATTCAAGAATCAGGTGGTTGTGATGGTTGATACAAAAACATCACTCATTGAAGCACAAAAAGATCTTGCTTTAAAAACCCTAGAATTAAAAAAATTACAAAGTGATTTATCTGATCAAGAGCGTATTATTGCAATTCAAAAAAAAGAACAGGATGATTTATTACGTGAGACGAAAAATCAAGAATCTCAATACTTAGCACTTTTACAAGAACGGCGAGCTCGTAAATTAGCGCTTGATGCAGAAATTCAGAATTATGAATCCCAGCTTACCTTTACTCTTGATACAAAGAGTTTACCAAAAGCGGGTTCAAAGGTTCTTGGGTGGCCAGTTTTTGATCCTTTTATTACTCAGCGATTTGGTAAAACAGTTGATGCACGTCGACTGTATGTATCTGGTTCGCATAGCGGAATTGATTTTCGAGCCCCTGTAGGAACACCAGTTTATGCAGTTGCTGATGGAATTGTTGAAGGTGTAGGAGATACTGATAAGACCTGTTATCGAGCATCATTTGGTAAATGGGTGTTCATACGTCACTATAATGGACTCGCTACTGCATATGGACATCTTTCATTAATTAAAGCTGTTGACGGTCAAAGAGTAGTAAAAGGGGAACTTATAGGTTACAGTGGTAATACGGGGCATTCTACGGGGCCACATCTTCATCTTACAGTGTATGCTGCAAACGGAATTGATGGATCTGAAGGAGCTCGGGTTGCCAATCGACCAAGTGCATCATGTTCAGGAAAGAGTTATCGTATGCCAATTGCACCAACAACGGCATATCTTGACCCATTGTTATATTTACCAACGCTTGCTGCAAATAAATTCAAAGATCATTCTTATGAATAAATTATAAAACCCATATTAATTAATATGGGTTTTATAATATAGAATAATGTCGTAAAAGATATATTGTGCGACATTGTTCTATTTTACTTCTTATTATAAACACATGTTTCGAAAGCCCTGACTTGCTCGTTATAAGTGTCAATCATCACCTGTAGGTTTTTTACAAAAGTATTATAACTATCAACAAGTTTATTGTATTCAGCGATGCGTACTGGAGACTCTGTATCTTGAGCACCACTTCCCTCCAACTCCTTTTGTTGAATCAATATTTCTGTACGCAATTGTTCAATTTTTTTAGTCAGAGTTCCAATCATGTTTTGAGTATTCTCATTAATAGCAGGACATGTTTTAGAAGGTCTTCCAAAATGCTGAGTAATAAGAATTACATTTTTCCCATGAATAATTCCATGGGCTACATTGACTCCAATTTCTATGTAATCAGGATCAAGAATATTTTTTCTATGTGAAGCACTTTTCATCCAGGCTTCAACAACTTCTTGGCTTGTACTATAGTCACCCATGGCGAGATTTTCACCAATTTTAATAAAAGAATATTGTTGTTGATCTATAAAACTTTCAAAACCTATTGAAGTGTTTGGTTGAGTATGTGCAAAATAATCATGCGCAAGCATATGATTATTTTTTGCTCGAGCTGAGTCATTTAATGCCTTTCGTTGAATCAAGGGACGAATTCCCTCTTCTGATCTATAATAATTTGAAAACCAAACAATATTTGCTGGTGTGATGGTCATATGAGACTCTGTATCATTTTTTGTATAAGAAGAAGTATTTGTTTGAGTTTTTTCTATAGATTCTGTAGATGCAGAAGCTGCTACATTATGTGAGGCCGTTTTTTGAAAAAAGGTTATTTTGCCAGAAGATAATAACCAGATACCTATACAAAATAGGCCAAAAAAAGTTGTTGGGATAATCCTTTGTAAATATCTCATATATTTAGCCAGTATAGCCTATCCACTTGATTTTTTAAAGAGGATCTGGTAGACTTATGGGACTTATTATTAGGTAATTATATACGACTATGGCACATAGAAAAGCCGGGGGTACCGCGCATAACCTTCGAGATTCAAATCCAAAATATCTAGGAACTAAATTGTATGCTGGACAATCAGCTCAACCTGGTTCTGTAATCATTCGACAACGAGGAACAAAAATTCTAGCCGGAAAAAATGTTCGTGTTGGAAAAGATCATACATTGTTTGCTGACAAGGCCGGTGTTGTATCATTTACCACAAAACGAAAAACTCATTTTGATGGAACAGTAATTCGTAAAAAAGTTGTTAATGTTATATAAAAATACGCACAGTAATATGTGCGTATTTTTATATAACAGAAACTCGATATACAATAGATTGTTTTTTATCGCCGAGAGTAATTTCATAATCCCCTGTTTCATGGATAGGTTCATAATTGAGAATAATATTTTTTTGTATAAAAATTTGATGCTGTGTATGAAATGCATGACAAATTTCTTGGGCAGTCACAGCGCTGTAAAGTCTTCCTTTTGCATGAGGGTGGTCTGAGATAGTAATTTTCTCAGTTTTTTTAATCACTTCAAGCAGGTTTCGTAATTCTTGAGCATGTCGCTGTTCGTTTTCTAGATTATATTTTTTATCGAGCTCAATAGTATTAAGAAGATTATCCGTTGCGCGAACAGCATACCCTTTGGGGATCAAAAAGTTTTGAGCATAACCATCAGAAACCTCCTTAACATCGTGTAATTTCCCTACTCCCTTGAGAGGTTTAATAAATACAACTTTCATAAATATTATATAAATAAATTATTTTAATAACAGAATTGCTTTTTCAAGAATAGGATCAGAATAGGTATTTGTTTTTTTATTAAGAATAGGTGCATCTTCTACTACAATATCAGGCACGATTCCTTTTTCTGAAATAGAATTTCCATTAGGGGTTAACCATTTTGCAATAGTTATTTTTAAAGATGACTTATCGGGAAGATCGATGAGTTCTTGTACAGAACCTTTTCCAAATGTTGTTGTTCCTACAAGAGTTGCTACATGGTGTTCAGAAAGAGCTCCTGCTAAAATTTCTGATGCTGAAGCAGATCCTTTATTTACGAGAATAATTATGCGTGGTTTTTTATCTAAAAGATTATACCCTTTACTTTGATGAATATGTTCAGGAGTATCGTTTCCGAAATTTTCACGAACAATAGTTTTTCCTTCAGGTAAAAAATAGCTTCCTATGCCAATAGCCGACTCTAGAAAACCTCCAGGGTTGTTACGCAAATCAATAACAAGACGTGTTTTTCCAGATGCTTTAAATTGTTTTAATGCATCAACAAATAATGATTCTGAGTTTTCAGAAAAGCTATATAAGCTGATAATGAAAACTTTCCCCTGTTCAGATGTTTCAAGCACAGGAAGTTTTACAGTATCTCGTACAATCGTTATTTTTTTTATTTCATTAAGACCTTCTCGAGCAATACTTAAAGTTACAGGAGTTCCTACATCTCCACGAATAAAACCAATAGCAGTATCGATACTCATAGTGTCGGTTTTCTTATCATCAATTTGTGTAATGATATCACCTGCTTGTATTCCTGCAATTTCTGCAGGAGAGTTCTTAATAGGGGCAATAACAGTGATAAGATTATTTTTTACACCTACTTCCATACCAACTCCCCCAAAAGATCCTTTTATTTGAGCATTAAAAAGTTTTGCTTGATCAGGTGGAAAGAAAGTTGTGTAAGGGTCGTTAAACGAATCTACTAATCCAGAGATGGCGCCATATATTTTATCTTGATTATCAGGAGCTTGTTTTTTAAAAGGGTATTTTTTATCAAGAAGATTCCATACATCCCAAAATTCTGAAAGATCTATTGTTGATGTTGAGGCAAGAGACTGATCGATAGTTTGTTTAGGGGCAAGAAAATTAGCTACAGATTTTTTTGTTCCTGTGTATGCACCCAATACAAAAACAATCGCAATTAAAAGAGCGAATACAATGTTTTTGGTAATGGTTTGATAAGTTTCTCGTTTCATGAATAAAAAATATTGATATAAAAAGATTACATACGATCAATTTCTTGTTCTACTTGATCAGTTACATCTTCGGCAATTTCTTCGGTAAGCTGCTCAAGTTCTTCTTTTCTAGCACGTTCAACAATCTCTGCTTCTCGGGTAACACGTAAAGCTCGACGTTTTGCTTGAGCTCTCATTAAATAACCAAGTCCTAAAATAGCCAAAGATGCTAAGGTAATAAATACCTTTTTCCAGCTTGTTGGAAGACCTGAGAAAATAATAATAAAATTAAAAATACTCGCACCCATAAGAAAAGTTCCGTATTTCATACGGAACCTAGTATAGCATATTTTATTCCAAAGCGTATGCTTCAGGGGTATATTTATTTGAAGGATCCCACATCATCCAAGAGGTTAATCCTGAGTCATAAACAGCCTTCATTTGTGCCTGTACTTTTTCTTTGTCATAAATTGCACCCATATCGAAATCTTGAATCCAAGGTCTTATTTGTTGAAAAGAAACACGGTCTTTAAATTCTTGAGGAAGATTTGGATCATTTTTAAGAGCTGTTATTTTTTTCTCAGCATCTTGCATTGCTCTTAGAACAATGGTGTAAGGATTTTCTGCAGGTTTAGCAACACCATATTCTCCTTTTGCATAATGTGATGGGTACACCATAGGTCCTATGAAATTAAAATAAGGTAAAGCTCTTTCTAAGATTTGTCCTATTCCCATGTCAGTTTTTTCACTTGTAGTTAATCCAAACAAATCTGCAGAAATAGGTATTGATGATTCAATGTGAAGTCGCTGATACAGGAATGCATAAAATTTTTCCATATTATCAGCGCGAGTTTGACCTTCAGCTAATTTATAATTAATATCTTTTACGTTTCCATCAGATGGATAGCGAATGTAATCAAAATTAATTTCATCAAAGCCTACATTATAAGATGCTTGTGCGAGAGCTCGTGTATATTCCCAAACATCGGTATTTGCCGGATCAAGAAATGATAATCCTTTACGATCTTTCCAAACAGTACCATCACTTTTTCTTGTGATCGCCCACCCTGGCTTTACTTTTGTGAGATAAGGATCTTGAAATGTTGAAATACGACCGATAACGTAAATATTTTTTGCGTGCAGTTGCTGAATGAGTCCAACAATGTCTTTGATACGATTTTCTGGAGAACCTGTTTGTTGTACTAATGATTCATCTGTTAAAAATGAAATACGACCAGTAGCGTCTTTGATATCAAGGACCACGGCGTTTATTTCTGTTTTTTCTATTAATTCAAGAACATGCTGGTATGGTTTTGGACTTGCAGCAACCCAGCTTGACATATAGACGGCTTTTACCGGTGTTGGTGTTTGGATATGAGTCACTATAGGTTTTGGTGGTTCAGGAGCTATAGTAGTCGTAGGTACAACAGTATCTTCTTTATGGGAAGAATTAATAGAAGGTCGAAAAACTTTTGCATAGGCAAAAGTTCCTCCAATTAATAGAATGATTAAAGCGATAGTAATGATAAAAAAACGTTTCATAAGTCCCGTTATTATACACTATTTTTTAGGAGCAACAATTACTACAAATTCACCACGGACTTTGTCAGGTTTATTTTTAAAATATTCAAGAATTTCAGCAGCAGTTCCTTGTATTGTTTCCTCAAATAATTTTGTAATTTCACGAGCAAGTGAAATAGTTCGTTCAGGTGTGTGTTCTGCAAGAGATTCAAGAGTTTTGAGAATGCGGTGTACTGATTCGTAGAAAACAACGGTATGCTCAGTTTTAGATACTTCATTAAAAAATGTCTCTCTTCCCTTTTTATGAGGCACAAAGCCTTTGAATGTAAATTCGTGTACCGGAATTCCTGCGCTAGAAAGTGCTGAGATCAAGGCACTTGCTCCTGGGATTGGGCTCACCACTAATTCATTTCCAAACTCTTTTTTAAGCTCAGCAATAAGCATAATTCCTGGGTCTGAAATACAAGGTGTTCCTGCGTCAGAAACGAGTGCAAGGTTTTTCCCTGCTCGAATCATTTCAATAATCTGATTTACTTTTTGGAGTTTTGAATGACTATGAAAACTCATGAGTTTACTAAACCCTTCACTGTTTTTATTTCCAATTTCGTAGTGTTTGAGCAAACCTCCTGTGGTGCGAGTATCTTCGCACAAAATACAATCTACATTTTTCAGTGTTTCCACCGCTCGAAAAGTCATATCGGACATATTTCCAATAGGTGTTGCGACAATATAGAGTTTCCCGAGATTGTTTGACATAATGTATTATTTATAGCACAAAATAAAACGCATTACAATGCGTTTTATTTCTTTAGTATCTTTAAAATCTCATTTAGTTTTTCATCCTCGATCCGTGCAAGACGTTGTTGAAGCTCTTCAATTTCTTCTTTTGCAGCAATATTAGTTTCATAATCAGCTGTTGCTTGAGCGCGGTCACGATCGGTCTGTCGGTTTTGTGACATCATAATGAATGTTGAAAGCAGGATTGCCTCGAGAGACACAATCATCGTAAGGAGTCCAAATGGAAACGGTTCAATATCTAATATAACCCATCCAGCAAACCAAATAACATGTAAAATCACAAACGACCAAGAACCAACAAAGGTAGTTACCCAATCAGCAAGCTTCCCTCCAACGCTTCGAGAGGATTTATCAATCTCATGCCATGTTTTTATAATAGTATTTGTTTTCATAGAGTTTATTTTTCAAATGTCATTCGCTTATAAACAGCTCGAGTGGTTTCTACGTCGCGCATACAGTATTCGCAAATTTCTTTAACTTTGCCTGCTTTGAAAAAATTATACACTTCTGATCCATCAATCCCCTCACCTTTTGGTGTAGGAATTCCTAGTGCAAGTGCTACGTGCTCAAGTCCTACTTTAGAATTTCCCCAGCTTGACCATTCTTGCATGGTGTCAAAAATTGGATAATTAGAATATCGTGCAAACGATAGAAATTGATCGATTTTATACTTGGTTAATCCTTTGGATTCAAAACGGTTCCATGTTGGCTGTACTCCAAGGATCATTGATCGTTGTAACAAGAACCGTAAATCAAATTCCATAATATTATGACCAACAAATAAATCAATTTGTTTCGCTATAAACCAAAAATCTTCAAGGGTTTTTTTCTCATTATCTGGATTACAAATAGTTCGAGTCTCGTCATCGTTTACAGCATATGAGATACAAAGTACTCGTCCAAATGAACCATCAAATGCTGTATTTTCTATAAACTGTTCGAGAGACTCAACTTCTTTCTCAGGGTCTTTATCTTTAACTTTTTTAACCTTGCGTTCATAAAGATATGTTAAAGTATTGCGTGATTCTTCTCCCGCTGGAATTGTTTCGATATCGAAATAGAATTTTTTCATATAGTCTTATTATACACAATTATTTTCCAAGAAGTACCTTTGCCAATCTAATCTGATCAAAGCTAATATCATACCCTGCCTTGTCGAGATATGATTTTATAGGTGACAATTTTAGAACACCTGTATCAGTCATAACACGAGGAGCATGCTCAAAAGCTTCTTTGATAATCTTAAAATCTTCCTTATTCATTTGAATATGGTTAAAATGAATATCCATACCCAAGTCACGACATTTTTCAAGATGATTCACAATGGTTCCGAATGTAAAATCAAGTTCCTTGGCAACCTCATTAATAGATTTCCCTTCTTTAATCAGATGATAACTCATTTCGTGATTTTTTAATGTCGACTCCCCAAGATTTTTTTTCAAATCTTTTTTCTTGATAGTAACTTTTTCAAGTTTTCCTCCAGATCGGATAATAAAATCATTATGACTTTTTTTAATTTCGCTACGAGAAATTTCCTCAAGTCGAGCCGATGCTTTATCTGATAATTCCTGCAATTGTTTATCAATAGCTAAAATTCGAGGATCTACTAACAATGCTCCTTCGCCAAGTCCCAGCAAAACCACCCCATCAAGAGTCCGTACTCGAGAAAGTGCTACATACCCCATCCCATAGGAGAATGATTTCGAGAGGTCAATGACGGCTGAATCCAACGACATTCCTTGGGATTTATGAACAGTAATTGCCCAGGCGTGGCGTAATGGAATTTGTTTAATAGAGGCAAGTATTTTTTTCTCGTCATCAATAGACCATGTTTCTGGTTCTACGGTAATACGATCGCCGTTTTTAGTTTCAACAACAGGTATACTATCGTCATTAAAATCAACAACTCGTCCACGAGTTCCATTTACGTATCCTTTATCAAAATTATTTTTTACAAACATTACTTCGGCACCAATTTTTAATTTTAATATTTCAGGCGCTAAACAGCTTTTTTTTAAATTTACAATGAGATTTTCTTTTCCTGTTGCAGTCATATGAAAAATCTCTTCAGCATCATCGATTTT
>CAZJXT010000012.1:0-11449 GCA_964550225.1 uncultured Candidatus Saccharibacteria bacterium | reverse complement strand
GCTGCCAGACTTGGACTCGAACCAAGATAAACGGTACCAGAAACCGTTGTCCTACCATTAGACGATCTGGCAATAGAGACGATATTGAATATACCTCATTTTCATGTAAAAAAAAAGTCCTTGATTATAAAAACATTTATGGTACTGTTGAATAAATTTACCTCACTTTTTAAAACAAAAACCATGAAGACACTTTTCGCTATAGTATTCTTTGTAATCTGTTCATTCAACAGTTCTGCACAACAGGAAATTAAATCGCTCACCCAGTACGAGTACAACCAACTTTTTTTTGATAATTTACAGAATTTGAGAATCACGAGTTTAAATAGTTTTTTTAAACTACGCAACTCATTACAAAACGATAGTATATTGTATCAATTTAAGATTGAGTGCCCGAACACGATCTATCGATTTGTGAAACGCAAAGGAGATTCTATTTTTGAAATTGCTACACAATCAGATAGTAATTATTTTGAAATTTTAGAATTAAGTGCAACTCATAAAAACCAAATTCTTTTTGGAGAGAGGTTTTATGTAAACAGTGCCTTACCACATGAGATTTTATTGGATTCAGAATATTGGAATGGTTTAGATGCTAAAAACCTTATTAATATCATGTTTGATATTTCGTTTCGGTAATAATCTTCATTGTTTTTCAGAAAGGCTCGTCTTGCGCGGGTCTTTTTTATATGGTGGAAAAAAATATAAAAGTATGCTATGGTGGTCCCATGAAAGATCTTATTATTTATGGGCGAAACGCTATTCTTGAGCAATTGTTACATACTCCTAAAAATTTGAAACGTATTTTTATTAAGGAAGGAACCAAACAGTCAGGATTTGAAGAAGTTCGGACTCTTGCACACCAAAATAGAATTCCTGTAGTTTCTATTACCGAATCTGAAATTAAAAAAATGTTAAAAGATGATGTTGCACATCAAGGTATTTTAGCTACCTCAAAACCATTTGAATATGCAAATTTCGATGAGTGGATATCAATGGTTGATATGAAAAAAATGCCAACCGTGTTAGTTCTTGATCATATTCAAGATGTATCAAACCTTGGTGCAATTATTCGTAGTGCGACGGCATCTGGAGTTGCTGCGATTATTGTGGCTGAGTTAAATCAGGCGCCGGTAACCAGTGCAGTCTATAAAACATCTGCGGGAACCGTAGGACGTATTCCATTGATCCAGGTAGGAAATATTAATCAGATTATTGAAAAAATTAAAAAAGCAGGTTTTTGGGTTGCAGGACTTGCAATGTCTGAAAATGAAAAACCAACCATGTATTGGGATTATGATTTTGATGCTCCTATGGCAATTGTGGTAGGAGGAGAAGGTGAAGGAGTTCGTGAAAAAACCAAGGAACATTGTGATGTGATTCTTTCAATCCCTATGGAGCATAATGTTGAGTCATTAAATGCATCGGTTTCATCAGCACTCGTGTGTTATGAAATTATGCGTCAACGAAGAAAATAAGTTATAATAATCAGTATGAAAAAGATTTTATTATCAGGAGTTAAACCAACAGGGCGTCCTCATATTGGAAATTATTTTGGAGCCATGAAGCAATTCGTGGATCTTCAAAATGAATATGAATCATATATTATGATTGCGAATTATCACGCAATCACAACAATCCATAATGGACAAGAATTACGAAATCTTACCCGTGAATTAGTACTCGATTATTTAGGTATTGGATTAGATCCAGAAAAAATCACTCTCTTTAAACAATCAGATGTTTTAGAGCATGCAGAACTTGCTTGGATCTTTGACTGTATCACTACTATGCCATATCTCATGCGTGCACATGCATTCAAAGATGCTGAATCTAAAGATCATGAAATCAATGTTGGAGTATTCAACTATCCTATGCTCATGGCGGCAGATATTTTACTCTATGATGCTGATGTAGTTCCTGTAGGGCGAGATCAAAAACAACATATTGAATATACTCGTGATACCGCACAAAAATTTAATAATACTTTTGGTGAAGTATTTAAATTACCAAGTGATTTGATTATTGAATCTGTAGAAACAATCCCAGGTACTGACGGGCAAAAAATGTCCAAGTCATACAAAAACACGATTCCATTATTTGGAACCGATGAGGAAATCACCAAAGCAGTAATGGGAATCGTAACTGATTCTGGATCAGATGTTCCTGCCAACGTGTACGCTATCCACAAACTCTTTAAGTCCGAAGCAGAACTTGCTCCATTGTACGAAGAACACAAAGGGAAGTATAAAGCTCTCAAGGACGCACTCCTTGCAGACATTCTTGCGTTTGTAACGCCTATGCGTGAACGCCGTGCCTACTATGAATCAAAGCCAGAATTGGTTGCGGAAATCCTCAATCAAGGAGCCCAAAAAGCTCGTACAAAAGCCCGTGCAAAAATGGACCAAGTACGCAAGGCAGTTGGATTGGATTAGAAAATATGAATAAAAAATCACCTTCGCAGGTGATTTTTTATTCATGTAGCAAATATTCCAATGCTGGCTTCTGAACTGTTCCATGACTACCGCCATACACTATCATTAATTTATCATTTTTTTCGAGCACCTCCACAATTTTTTCAATAATTGTTTCATCTCTAAATCGTGATGAGATATTTGCTAATTTATTAAAATAACCAAAAGATCCATCCTTATTTGGTAATGGGGTAGTATATTTACGATAATGATTACAAGGTTTATGCAAATCAAACTTTTCTAAAAGAAATTTCTCATAATTTTGTTTGAAAAAAGAAACAATATCACTATTTTCTATTTTAAAAACTTTTGAGAACTTATCACAAATCCTCCCAAGTTCTTCCTCTGTCATGATATTATTACCAGAATATGCAGTAGAACCAAGGGCTAGTAATACTTCATAGAAGAAAACATCAGTAGGTGAATATGAATAATTTTTAACTAAATGAACGGTGTCTTGTAATTGTTTTTCTGGAGAGATTATATCGTTAAATTTTAGCCCCATCTCAAGTGCTTTTTTAATTGCAAATCCTGGTTCACCACCGTTTTTTATAACGTCGCCGTCAGTTCTTTTTTCTATAATTTCCTTTCTTTGTAAAAACTCCTCCTCGGGCATTGTCTCGATATGATTCAACCACCCTTGTCGCTCAACAAAGACCTTGCTTGGTTTAAATTCCTGCATGAGTTTTGGAATTTCTTGGAAAAGAATATCTTCTGGATCATGAGAATGTCTTACTTGATAAAACAAGATCTTTTTATTTTTCCCTTCAATGTAATAATGATCAGGAAAATGTGGTTTGGGATCTAATTTAATATATTCAGAATAAGGCATAATTAATTCTTGCGCTCGTTTAATTTTTTCTTGTGAAAACAGAGGTTTTTTGCGTTCGATTGATTCCATACGAAATCAGTATAGCGCAATTTTTATATATGGACAAGTTTGTTTAAATATGTTATTATAATACCAAACAAAACTTGTAGTACATGAACTATATTTATCATAGAATACCTGATAATATGATCGGAAATATTCTTTATCCATTGAACCAATTGAAAGATATTTCTCTAGATTCTTATAAAACAGCTTTTTCAAAATACGATGACAGGCCCTACTTGCCAAACAGGGTTATTTATCCATTAGAATGTTTTTGGAATGATGTGTTATTTTTCTTGCCAATAAATCCTGTTCTCCATATTGAATTCATTAAAAAATATGGCTATGGAAAAATCAAGGCATCCTATTTTGAAATTCCTGCTGAAAAAATTCCTTCCGAACAAAGTTGTATTTATTTACATAGCAAAAGTGACCAAGGGAATTATTTGAAAGAAGATTTTGTGATATATGATCCAGCTTGTGTGAATAATTATAATTATCTTACTCAGGCAAATAAAGATTATCTACAAGATGCCTTAAGTAAAAAACCAAAACTCTTTTTTCCCTGGAATCATATTCCACACATTCTCTACAAAGGGAACTTAGATGTTGCTGACCTACGAATACTTTCAGTTGGGGGAGATTGTCCACGAGAAGGTATCTATACTGATTTTAAACCCACTACTCGTTAGTGGGTTTTTATATAAAAAATGATACAATAATCCAATATGGCAAAACTTCCAAATATTATTGAGAAAGATCGATCGACATGGAGTGTAGTTAAATTTGTTTTTGTCGAATCACTTAGGGGTTCTAAAAAATATTCCATAATTAGGTATGTTTTTGCGATATTTGACGCAGCAACAGCCTTTGCTCAACTAGGAGCAATTTCGATCATAGTGAATGAATTTGTTACTTATGGAGCTACCGAGGCTAGAAACGTGGTCATTATAAAGGGGGTTATCCTTTTAGTTATTTCAGAATTTATTCCTGCAATTATTCATGGTGTGAATAGTTATGTATCTGACACACAAAATAATAACCTTTCAAGGCACTTACAATCATTGTTTTTTGATAAAATGAATGAGTTGGATATTGGTACAATCGAGCAGCCAGAATTGCAAAATATTATGGAGATTACCACTTCACGAGCATGGGGTTATTTTTATACCATTATCTGGCATATTACTAGTTCCATCAGACAAGTAGTTTCTATTTTAATTGCATCAGTTGCACTTCTCGCCATATCACCAATCGTTTTTGTAATTATTCTTGTGGCAGCAATTCCATCGTACTTTATCGAAAGAAAAAATGGGGTTGTCCTTAATCATTTATATAAAGAAAGTGCTGAATCATCTCGTGCTTGGCGTAGTAAAACAGTGGTGATGTATGAGAAGAATAGTTTAATCGAAGCTCGAAATTTTCAGATTTTGAATATATTCAAGAAAAAATTTACAATTTTAATCAGTGATTTTCATGAAAAACAGAGATTAATTTTGAAGAAATATCGTAAAAATGATTTATGGGGCAAATCATTGTTAGTTGTAGCCTTTATTATTTCTTTAACAATACTATTTCATAATGTATCTATTGGTATTTTAGCAATAGGAAGTCTCGTATTTAGTATCAGTGCAATTACTCGTTTTCAGATAGCAGCAGAGCAAATATTTGATTCAATGGGCAAGGTTGCCGAGTATAAGAAAACACTAGGAACGATGATGGACTTTCTAGAAATGCAGCCTCTCGTTCAGTCAGGGGTTCGCAAAATTAATCTTGAAGACTTTAAGACTCTTGAAATAAAAAACATCTCATTTACTTATCCAGGATCTACAAAGCCAGTAATTCACAATATGTCTCTCAAGCTAAATCACACGGACAATCTTGCCATTGTAGGATTGAATGGTGCAGGGAAAACAACCTTGATTAAATTGCTGACACGAGTTTACGATCCAACAGAAGGAGAAATTTTAATCAACGGAATTAACTTGAAAGAGTATGATTTGAAAGCTTGGAAAAAATGTTTGGGAATATTGTTGCAAGATTATAGTATCTATAGTGAAGAAACAATCACTGAAAATATTATGCTAGGGGACACCAGTAAGCATGATCAAGCATTTGTAGAATCAGTTTCCAAAGAAACAACTGCAGATGTGTTTATCCAAGAATTACCTGAGAAATATCAACAGCGCATCGGAACAGAATTTCAGGGTGGGGTAGAACTCTCAAAAGGTCAAAAACAAAAATTGGCATTGGCTCGAGTATTGTATCGCGATGCACCCATTATTATTTTGGATGAACCAACGGCTGCTATTGATGCTCTGTCAGAAGATACAATCTTTAGAAACTTGAGAAATAATCATAAACATCAAACAAGAATTATTATTTCTCACAAATTTTCGAACGTGCGAGATGCGGACAAAATTATCTTGATCGAGCATGGAAGAATTATTGAGCAGGGAAGTCATGATGAATTGATGAGTATTGAAAATGGAAAGTATCGTGAACTGTTTAATTTGCAAGCTGAGGGGTATCAAGACAAACCAAAACGAAAACGAGTTACAAAAAAAGCGAAAGAATAATTCTTCCGCTTTTGGTTTTTGTGGGCAAGCTAGGCCGCTTGTTGTAGTGTTTTTTGTTTTGAAATATGTACTTCACCTGCAAAATTATGAATAAGGTAACGTACATCTTCCCAGGTAAATGCAATGCAATCCATTACATTTAAAATCATAATCCCTGGGCCTACAGAACCATTGGGTTTTCCGTTGAGTATCTCCAGATTGATTTCTGACCAACGTTTAGGTGCAAGAATCACAATCGTTTTGGCCTGCTTGTTTGGTTTTGCTGCAGTTAAGATTGTTGCCGGATCGGAGAATTTTTTTCCTCGGTACGTTTTAAAGTAAATTTCGTGGATAACACCACCGGAATCTAAAACAGGCTGGTTGTGACAGTCGAGGTGCACCTTACATTTTTTAGGGTCAACTCCTTGAATTTCTGGAAGGGTGATGATTTTGTTATGTGTTTTAATACCGCTAAATACAGCGACAGGTGTTCCTGTTTTTAGAAATAAAAAGTGTGCTTTCATGGCTTATTTTTTATTTTAGATGAACAATTTAATTGCATAAATATAGTATCATATTTAAATATATTTGTCAATATACCCCCAAAATCCTTATTTTGCTATAGTAAACTCATACCAACGACCTGGGATGACAACCAGCGAGGTTTATAATTAAACCAAAGACCAAAGAAGGGTGGCACCGCGGACTATGTTCGCCCCTTCAGATTTATCAGAGTTTAAGATAAATCCAAAAGGTGTTTTCTTTTTGGATAAAGAATTATGAAAAACAGAATTTTAATTAACGATCTCAAAAATCATATCGACGAAACCGTTGTGATTGGAGCTTGGGTGGATACACGACGTGATCAAGGAAAAATGATTTTCTTTGAATTTCGTGATCGAACGGGAAAAGTGCAAGGGGTAACCTTGCCAAATAGTGAGGCGATGGAAGTTGCAAAAACACTTCGGAGTGAGTGGGTTGTTGCGGTAACTGGAAAAGTAAACAAGCGACCAGAACGAAATGTTCAGGCTGATAAACAGAATGGAGATATTGAATTGGAAATTCTTGGTATCGAAGTATTGAACGAATCAGAAACTCCGGTATTTGATATTTCAACTGATACCAAGGAGGTTGGTGAAGAGGTTCGTTTGAAACACAAATATCTCGACATGCGATCAGATCGCGTACAGAAAAATATTCGTATGCGTGCCAAGGTTGCAAAATTCGTACGCGACTTTCTTGAGATGGAAGGATTTATCGAAGTAGAAACTCCGCTTCTTACAAAGTCTACACCAGAAGGAGCGCGAGATTTCGTAGTGCCTGCACGATTGTATCCTGGAAACTTTTATGCCTTGCCACAGTCGCCACAACAATACAAACAGCTCTTGATGACAGGAGGTATCGAACGATATTTTCAAGTTGCAAAATGTTTGCGCGATGAAGATTCTCGAGGAGATCGTCAACCAGAATTTACACAGATCGATATGGAATTATCATTCGTTGAACAAGAAGACGTAATGGATGTAAACGAGCGACTTTTGATTAAGGTAGTACAAGATTTGTATCCAGAGAAAAAGATACAAGAAATTCCATTTCCACGCATTACCTACAAGGATGCTATGGAAAAATATGGAAACGATCGTCCTGATTTGCGAACGGATAAAAATGATCCGAACCTCCTTGCATTCTGCTGGATTGTAGATTTTCCATTCTTTGAACGAACCGATACGTCTGATAATCCAGATACTCATGGAGAATGGACCTTTACTCACAATCCGTTTTCTGCGCCTAAGCCAGAACATATGGATTGGTTGATGAACAAAGAAAATATTGGGCAAATTCTTACAACTCAATACGATATTGCACTCAACGGATATGAAATTGGGGGAGGATCTATTCGAAATCATAAACCAGATCGATTGCGAAAAGTGTTTGAAATTATGGGACATGATCCTGTAGATATTGAAAATAACTTTGGACACATGTTGAAGGCGTTCTCATTAGGAACACCTCCACATGGAGGAATTGCTTGGGGGTTTGATCGATTCATGATGCTCTTGCAAAATGAGCCAAATATTCGAGAAGTAATTCCTTTCCCAAAAACTGGGGAAGGGCGAGACTTGATGATGGATTCACCAGCACTTATTTCTGAGAAGCAATTAGCTGAGTTAAATATTATTACAAAGAAAATTGAGAAATAAAAAACTCCTCGCACATGCGAGGGTTTTTTGATACAATACACCCATGGATTATCTCGTAAAAACTGAACAATTTGAAGGGCCGATTCATGTACTCTTGACGATGATCGAGGGACGCAAAATGCACGTTTCTGAAATTTCTCTTGCAACAGTAACTGAAGATTTTTTACGCTATATGAATGAACATTCACTATCTCACAGTGACGTTACCTCGTTCATTGTCGTTGCATCAACATTAGTTTTAATTAAGGCTCGATCACTCATTCCACAGATGCAATTAACTGATGAAGAGGAGGCGAGTATCGAAGATCTCACTGAACGAATTCGCCAGTATCAAATTATACAAAAATATTCTGGGTATCTTGTTCCTCTCTATCAAAAAAACGTTTCGTTTAGTCGAGTATGGATTGATAGAAATCCTGTGTTTGCACCTGATCCAGAATTACAGATTCCAAAACTCCAAACACTGATGGAGGATCTGTTTAAAGCATTTCCTATTATAGAAAAAATCCCAGAAAAGGCGATCAAAACTGTTGTAAAAATTGAAGATATGATCGAAAATCTTACTCAAAGAATTCAGTCAGGAATTGTTTTTCATTCACGAGATGTTATGGAAAAATATCGTAACGCAACGGATCCAACAGAAAAACGTGAAGCAAAAGTATTTGCGGTGGTTTCATTTCTCGCTATGCTTGAGCTTGTGAAAAAGGGAATTGCTCATGTATTACAACAAGAAAATTTTGAAGATATTGAATTAACAAATATATGAATCTTACACAAAAAATTGAAAGTTACTTATTTTATACTGGTGAGCCCTTTGCGATCAAAAAACTCGCAAAGATTTTTGAGGTTACCGAAAGTGACATACATGACGCTGTAAAAATACTTGAACAAAATCTTGTCGGACATGGAATTGTTTTAATGAAAAATGGTGACGAGGTAATGCTTGCGACCCATCCTGATATGGGGTCACTCATTCTGGATATTAAAAAGCAAGAGTTATCTGATCCATTGTCTAAAGGGGCTATGGAAACCTTGGCAATTATTTTATATAAACAAGGTGCAACAAAACCAGAAATTGATTTCATCCGAGGGGTAAATTCTGGCTTTATGTTACGCAATCTCTTGATACGAGGACTTATTGAAAAAATTGAAAATCCAGATGATAAACGTATTGCAAAATACAGAGGAACTTTTGATACGTTGCAGTTCCTAGGAATTCGGGATATTTCAGAACTTCCTCATTTTGAGCACTTTAGTGAAGAAATTGCAAAGCGTGAACTCGTTGAGCAAAAACAAGAATCTAATATTTTTACTGATTAAAATTATATTGAATTACTATGACATCTAATCTTCTTAAAATTTTTCTTCCATCGATTGCATCTTTTGCGATTGGTATTTTAATGACGCCATTATTTACAAAATATTTTTATAAATACCGTCTTTGGAAACGATCTTCACGACAGGATAACGATGTTGCCATGAGTGAAGCATTTAAAAAAATTCACGATGAAAAAACAGAGACAGGAACTCCTCGAGTAGGAGGTATCATTATTTGGCTCTCTACAATTATTGTCATCTTGGCAATGTTTGTTTTATCAAAAATAACTAATGATTCGTTTTTCCAAAAAAATGATTTTCTTTCTCGTGGACAAACATTACTTCCATTAGCGGCATTACTTTTTGGTGGATTATTTGGACTATTCGAAGATTTTTTAGAAATTTTCATTGATAAATTTTCTTTCTTTCGCCAAGGATTATCAAGTAAATATCTGGTTTCAGTTGTTGTTGTAATTGGAGGAATTGCGTCATGGTGGTTTTATACAAAACTTGGCATGCAATCAATCCATGTTCCTTTTATGGGTGAATGGTATTTAGGGTGGTTATTTATACCATTTTTTATTCTGGTGGTACTTGGTACGTTTTCATCACGAGTCATTGATGGCATTGATGGATTGGCAGGTGGTGTTATGGCAATTGCATTTGCTTCATTTGGAATTATTGCTTATGTAAAAGATTTCGTAGATATCGCAGCATTGTGTTTAGTAATCACAGGAAGCATTCTTGCATTTCTTTGGTTTAATATTCCGCCCGCTCGATTTTATATGGGGGAAACAGGAATGCTCGGATTGACGCTTACCTTGGCGATTGTTGCATTCATGACGAATAGTGTTTTGATATTACCGATCGTCGGTGCACTCTTGGTTGCAACATCATTTTCATCAGCAGTACAAATTTTCAGTAAAAAATATTTTGGAAAAAAGATTTTTAGGATTGCACCACTGCATCATCATTTTCAATCATTAGGATGGTCTCGAGAAAAAATTACGATGCGTTACTGGGTCATGAGTCTTATGATGGCAGTTTTGGGTGTTATTATTGCGATAGTGGGATAAAAACAAAACATGTTAAAGAAATATTTTCAATTTGATAAAACACTATTCATCATTACTACGCTGCTAGTAGTTTTTGGGCTGTTCGTATTTCTTTCAGCTTCATTCTCAACATTTGGAGATATTCAAAAATTTAAGAGCATCTTATTCAACCAATTAGTTTTAGGACTATGTGGGGGAATAGTATTATTTATGATCTCCTTATATATTCCAGAAGAATATTTCAAGAAATATGCACTATGGATGTATGGACTAGGGCTTGTTCTCCTTGCATTGGTGTTTGTTCCGCATATTGGATTTTCGCACGGTGGAGCAAAGCGATGGTTGTCATTAGGGCCATTGTCATTTCAACCAGTTGAATTTGCAAAATATGCTACCGTTATTTATATTTCTGCCTGGCTCTCAACATTGAAAACTAGAATTCATTCTTTAACAGAAGGACTTATTCCTTTTGGAATTATTATTGGATTGGTAGGAGGTTTGTTATTACTTCAACCAGATACGGATAGTTTTTTAGTTATGGTTGTAGCGTGTTTATTCCTGTATTTTATTTCTGGTGCAAAATGGCGCGATATTGGAATTATGATAGTTATCGGAATAATAGGAGTTGCCGGATTGTTAATCACGAGACCTTATTTAATGAATCGTATTACGGTATATCTCCATCCATCAGAAGATGCGTTAGGTGCGTCATATCAAACACAACAACAGCTCATTGCTGTAGGTTCTGGAAAAATTACAGGACGAGGATTTGGACAAAGTATTCAAAAATTTAAATATCTTCCGGAACCGTTGGGGGATTCGATCTATTCTGTTGTTGGTGAAGAGTTTGGTTTTATTGGATCGGTAACTCTGATTATTTTGTACACACTTTTTTTCTTTCGTGGAATCTGGGTTGCTACGCGTATCAAGGATACTTTTGCAAAACTCACTATCATCGGTATTGTAAGTA
>CAZJXT010000011.1:0-12169 GCA_964550225.1 uncultured Candidatus Saccharibacteria bacterium | reverse complement strand
ATTTATTGGCGGAGGAATACTATTGATCATCGCAATAATTATTACGATGGTTTTGGTGAATAATAAAAAACCTGTTGCCGTAACTCCTGAACCACAACCAACACAATCTATTGAAATGTGTTATCAATATTCCAAGAAACAGCCGAGTGGTTTTTATGATAAAGCAATTTTGAAAATGAATCTTACAGGAACAGGAGGAACGAAAGTGACTGGTGAATATAAAAATCTCCCAGCAGAAAAAGATTCAAAAGTAGGAACCTTTACAGGAACCGTAGGGCCTATGGATCCAAAAATATCTGCACGAACTGCAGATGTATGGTGGAATTCAATGGCTGAAGGCATGACCGTAACCGAACAATTGAAAATTGTATTTGGCGAGGGAAGTGCCGTTGCACAATTTGGTGAAATGGTAGACCGAGGCGATGGGGTGTATGTGTATAAAAACACGAAACAGCTAACCTCTGGTTTTCAAATGTCTCAAGTCGATTGTACGACTCTGTAATATATTCAAGGAAAACAATGCATATAAATCGTATGTATTGTTTTTTTAAAATAAATTATCTGATATACTAGAACATAATATGGATGATGCACAAATTACCTACATTGGAAAAACAGACTTCCGTAATAAAATGACAACATTTGGAATCAAAGCGAAAGATCGCGAGAAACACATGTATATTATTGGGAAGACAGGAACAGGGAAATCAACCTTTCTTGAAAATATGATTGTGCAAGATATCCAAAATGGAAATGGAGTTGCTTTTATTGACCCTCATGGAAGTTCTGCAGAAAAACTTTTGGACTATATTCCCGAATGGAGACTCGATGATGTGATTTATTTTAATCCATCAGATTTCGAATTTCCTATTGCTTTTAACCCACTCGAAGATCCTGGTCCTGATAAACGACATCTTATTGCAGATGGATTAATGTCAGTATTCAAAAAGGTTTGGCCTGATGCGTTTTCAGGGCGAATGGAATATATTTTGAATAATACCATGTTGTCACTTCTTGAATATCCTGATTCAACCGTATTGTCTATTAACCGAATGCTTACCGATAAAGATTTTCGAAAAAAAGTAGTCGCAGCGTCAACTGATTCTGCGGTGCGTAATGCGTGGGATGAATTGATGAAGTGGGATGATAAACGATGGAGTGAAGCTGTAGCGGCATTGATTAACAAAGTTGGGCAATTTTCAACAAACCCAGTTATTCGAAATATCGTAGGACAACCAAAATCAACCTTTGATTTTCGTAAGGCTATGGATGAGCGCAAAATTATCATCATCAATCTTTCAAAAGGTATGATTGGTGAACAAAACGCACCACTCCTTGGAGCGATGTTGATTACAAAAATTTATCTTGCGGCAATGTCACGCGCTGAATTATCAGCGCCAGTAATGAAAATGATGCCACCATTTTATTTTTACGTGGACGAGTTTCAAAACTTTGCCAATGAATCATTTGCAAGTATTTTGTCAGAAGCCCGAAAATATAAACTTGCGCTCACGGTTGCAAACCAGTTCATCGCACAAATGGAAGAAACGATCCGAGATGCCGTATTCGGAAACATGGGGACCACCGTTGCGTTTCGTGTAGGACCACTCGATGCTGAGTTTATGGAAAAAGTATTTGCTCCAGTATTTGATCAAGAAAGTCTTCAAAATATTCAATTTGGTCAATATTATTTAACATTGCAAATCGATGGAATGGGATCAAAACCATTTTCAGCGCAAGGATTAGGACCTATTGCACCTCTCACTGTTTCGATGCGTGAACAAGTAATTGAACAATCTCGTAAAAATTTTGGACGACCCAAAAAAGATGTAGAAGATACTATTAATCAATTTTTTGGATATGATCAAAAATACGCAAAAGTCATTTCGAGTACTTCTTCTAGTTCTTCGCATGAGCCCAAGCAAGCGTCTGCTCCTAAAAGCTATCCTCCAAAAACCATTTCTTCGAAAACTACTCCTCCAGAGGAAGTTCGTAAGCCAATTCCACCTATTACAGGATTTAAAAAACCTGTACCAACCCCAAAAACAAATCCTGTTCCTGTAATAGTTACACCAAAACCGGAGTCAGTCGCATCGTCTCAATCTTTACAAGATCTCCTTAATAAATTTGATGATGTCGTTGTTGAGTCTGTAAAAAAACCAGACCCAGTTTCGAAACCTATTCAACAGGTTAAAAAATCTACTGATTTGTCACGCGCAGCAAGTCCTGAAAAAAAATCGGCTCTTGCAGAAGCATTAGCCAAGGCAATGGCAGGAAAGACTCCCGTTACAAACCCGCAACCAATCGTATCTGAAGAGAAAAAAGAAGAAGCTCCTGTTGTTCAAATAAAAGAATCGAAACCACAACCTGAATCTGTACCAGAACCAAAACCGGAACCAGTAATTCCAACGATACCGGTAACTTCTGTGAACAATCTAGAAAAACAAACGATTCGTGAAGTACCTGAAGATATTTTAAGAAAGGCTTTGGAATAATAGAAATAAATTTTTTCTTGATAAAAAATTTATAATTTCTTTATTTTTTCTTTATAATTTATTAGGAATTTCTTGATACTCTTTGTGTAAAAATACTCTGTATGAAAAACATACAGAGTATTTTTTTAGATATTTTTTTGGGAATTGTTTTTTTAATAACACCATACATTGTTCACGCAGAAGTTATTATTAATGAAATATCCTGGATGGGGAATAATTCATCAGCAAATGCTGAGTGGATTGAATTATGGAATAATTCGGATGAAAGTGTAAATTTTTCTGGATGGACACTTGTTGCGGTTGATGATTCACCTCGTATCACTCTATCAGGAACACTTAGACCCCATGAATACTATCTTCTCGAGAGAACCGCAGAAACCAGTGTTCCTGATATTGTTGCAAATAGCATTTATTCTGGAGCTCTTGCAAATACTGGAGAGCATTTAGTATTAAAAGACGATCTTTCAAATGTTATTGATGAAATTGATGCGACATCAGGATGGCCCGCTGGTGATAATACCAAAAAAGAAACTATGCAACGAGTTGGTGATTCATGGATTACCGCACCAGGAACCCCGAAACAATCTAATCGTGGCGCGGAAGATGTTTCTGATACGACAAGCGTCGAGAACCATCCGACGTCTCCTCAAGATACTTCAGCCGAAGAAAAGGAAGATGTTGAGAAAATAAAACCTGATCCAACCTATACGGCAAAAATGGATATGCCAGAATATGTTCTTGCGGGTGTTGATTTTCCTGTACGTGTACAAGTAACAAAAAATATGGGTGTTGAAACATTGAAAAATATATCTCGAGGTCGTTTTATTTGGGTAATGGGAGATGGAAGACAGTATGACCTTATGAAAAATAATGATATTCATCATATTTTTTATTACCCTGGAACCTATGTGGTAACCCTTGTTTATTATTCAAGCCCTCTCAACAGTGAGCCCGATTCAATTCATCGTAAAAAGATATTAGTTATCCCACCGGCTCTTGAAATTATTGGAGCTACCGATGATCAAGGAATTATTATTGAAAACAGTTCATCTAAAATTATTGATATGGATCAATGGAAAATCCACTATCAAAATCATGAATATGTTTTTCCTCGGTATACAACAATTGGATCGCAACAGAAACTTTTTCTCTCATCTCGTGTATTAGGATTTGTAATTTCTCAATATAATGAATCGTATCTTATAAATCCTCAAGGAATGATGCTGGAAAAAACTTTGGTAAAAAAAACTTCAAACGAAGATATATCTGATGAGCGTGTTCAAAATTCTAAAGAACTTAACCATCAAAATTCCGAGCCTATGGTTCGAGTCATTCCAGCAGAAAAAAGCTTTATCGATCTCTGGAAAATTGGTAAATGGTATATGATATTAGGAATAATTTCGGGAGCATTGCTCCTTGCATATTTTTGTTTTCGCCTGTATTCTGAAAGGAATCATCTGTTGCATGATGATGACTAATATATGACAACACCGTGGCTTATTGTAGGGTTAGGAAACCCTGGAACTGAATATGAAAAGACTCGTCATAATGCAGGCTGGATTATTATTGATCAAGCCTATACAGATTTGGCGTGGGAAAAAGACTCGTATGCACAAGCTCTCATTGCAGAACATAATCAATGTTTATTTGTGAAACCTACAACCTTTATGAATCTTTCGGGAGAAACGGTTCACTATTTTGTTGATAAAAAGAATTATCTTTCAGAACATATTATTGTAATTTATGATGATATTGATCTCGCGCTTGGAAAGTTTAAAATTTCTTTTGATCGAGGAAGTGGGGGACATAATGGTATTAAATCGATTGAATCACATTTAGGAAGTCGTGAATTTATTCGAATTCGCATTGGAATTTCAAAAATTCTCGAGGATGGAACACTGGTAAAACCAAATGTACTGGGAAAATTCGAACCTGCCGAACTAGAAATTCTTACAGACGTTTCAAAAAAAGTAAAACTTGCTATTGATGTTATTTTGAATCAAGGAAAAGAAAAGGCAATGACTCTTTTTAATGAAAAATAGACTTTTTTCTAATATGTGTTATATTTTATAAAAATCAAAATCAATGGCTAACAAAAACCAAAAGAAAAAAGCTCGTAAAAAAGCAAAAAGTAACGAAAAAGAAATTCGCAAAAAAGTTACAAAATTTAAGAAAAAATTAAGGTAACATAATAAAACCGCCCCAAAAGGGCGGAATTATTTTTTATTTTACAAATGACAAGGTCATTTTGTGTTCTTTTGGATCAAACAATGTGATTTTGAATCCGTATGATTTTCCAAGAGAAAGAGCTTCTTTCAATTTTTTATCATCTCCGAATTCAGAAACATGTACTAGTCCGGCAACACCTTCTTCGATAGAAACTAGCGCTCCGTGTTTGTTGAATTTAATTACAACTCCAGTCACGACATCGTCTTTTTTGTATTTCGCAGAAACTCGAGTCCAAGGGTTTTCTTTCAAAGCCTTGATAGACAATGAAATTTTTCCATCTTTTACTTCGATAATTTTTGCTCGTACTTTATCTCCAAGTTTGTAGAGTGTTCGAGGATCGTCAACAAGTGACCAATCGATTTCTGAAATGTGAACCAGACCTTCAAGTCCGTTTTCAATTTTGAGGAAGATTCCAAAATCAACAACTCCTGTTACTTCACAATCAAGCTCATCGCCTACATTGTATTTTGTAACCATTTCTTTTTTGTCTTCTTTGGTATTTCCTTTTTCACTGAAAATTAATTTTCCTTCTTTTGGATTAACTCCAATAATAGAAAGTGATAATTTCTTGCCAACAAGTTTTTTCAATTCTTTCAAGATTTCATCTTTGTTTCCATCATCAACACGAGGATAGTTTTCTGTTCGCAATTGTGATGCTGGTAAAAATCCTGCGATTCCTTGCCATTCAACAATAAGCCCTCCTTTATTTGCTTCTTTAATAGCAAGTTCCAAGAGTTCACCAGATTTCATTGCTTTTTCAGCATCTGACCAAACGAGCGCTTGGCGAGCTTCTTTCAATGATAATTCGATGTATCCATTTTTATTCTCTTTATCAACAATTTTTCCTTTGATCGCATCACCAACATTGATGTTTTTGATCATTTCACGAGCATTTTGGAATTCTCGTCCGTAAATGATACCTGTTCCGTACAATGGAATTTCAATGTACATTTCTGTACTATCCAATGATAAAACAATACCTTCTACTAATTCACCAACTTCTAGTGGTTTGATTGTTTCATTCAAAACCAATGTTTTCATTGATTCAGAAAGCTCTGCACCTTCAAACGGGGTAACAAAGTTTTTTGTCATCTCTTTTTTAGACATAATGTGTTATTACTCGAGACACGGTCCTTTTCGCCGAGGCGTTCAGAGGTCAAGAAAAGGGGGTTACGTGAATCAAGTGGGATTAATAAATAACACTTGTAAAATAACATAAAACCCTCTTTTTTGCAAGAGGGCTTCTAGTCTTCATCTCGTTCAGGTTTTGGTAATTCCAAAGTTTCAATTTCTATCGTTGTTCCAGTAATACGCATCACATCTTTATCAATCTTACGAAGTTCTTTATTAGAAGCGTTGAAATGATTGATTGTTGTCCCAAGAGCATTGCCAAGTTTTCCATGATACTCTTCATATGATTTCAAATGTTTTCCAAGTTCATCTACACGCTTGATAATATCTTTTGCTGTTTCCTCAATCTGCATCGCTTTCAATCCTTGAAGCACAGTCTGTAAATATGCCAAGAAAGAGGTAGGAGACACAATGATGACTTTATATTTAGAAGCAGCACGTTGAATCAAATTTTCTGTTTCTTCACGAAGCGCTCCTACTTTATTCGTGAGTAAATCATAATAGATCGCCTCATGAGGAATAAACATAAACGCAAAATCGAGGGTTCCTAAACCTGGCTGAATATATTTTGAAGTTTCTGCAATACGATTTTTCAAATCATTTACAAATAATTTTTCATATTTTTCTTTTTGAGCAGGATCTCGTTCTTCTACTAACTTATTATAATTTTCAAGCGAGAATTTCGAATCGATCGGAATAATAGTATTTTTTACAAACACCACCGCGTCAGGAATCAAATCATCGCCATCGTCACTTTTTCCAAGTTTGTATTGCATTTCATAGGATCCAGGCGGAAGGGTATTCGTCAACAACGTTTCTAGATAATACTCACCTAAAATTCCACGTTGTTTAGGATTTTTCAAAATGTCTTGTAGATTTTGGAGCTGGTCAGCAAATGACATTACTTGTTTACCTGTTTCTTTTACCTCTGTAAGCTCTCGTGTAATCTCACGAATTAATTTTTGAGATTCCGAAAATTGTGTTTCGAGTGATTTCTGAACCAAATCAGATGAACGATTCATTTTATGATCCATGGTTCGCGTCACTTCGTTTAATTGCTGTAGGATGAGTTTTAATCCTGTGTCATCCTGTTTAATTTCAGGAATTTCAGTCTGCTTAAAAAATGCCAAATAGGCAATGAATATCAAAATGAGCACCAAGAGAATAATGATTGCAAGTTCCATACGGATTATGATACCATACAGGCATATGTCACTACAAACAACGATCAAAGACGGCATCAAGGATGCTATGAAAAATAAAGATATGGCTCGATTGGCAACCCTTCGAGGACTCTCAACAGCTTTTATGAACGAAGCAGTAAATCTCGGACGTGGACCACAAGGAGAACTTTCTGATGAAGAAGTTATTGTATTGGTAACCCGAGAAGCAAAACGTCGTAAAGACTCTATCGCTCAATACACCGAAGGGGGTCGTGAAGACTTGGCAGCAGATGAAAAAGCAGAACTTGCTGTTCTTGAAGAATTTCTTCCAACAATGATGTCTCTAGATGAAATTAAACCTCTCGCTGAATCAAAAATTGCAGAGATGGGTGCTGATAAATCAAAGATAGGTATGGTGGTTGGGGCTCTCATGAAAGATTTGAAAGGGAAGGCAAATGGAGATGATGTAAAAAGTGTTGTCGAATCATTACTCGCATAGTTTTTTAAAAAACATATGTTTATTATTCGTATTATTATCAAATGGTTACTCTTATCTGCATCAGTATTTCTCGCAGCATATATTATCCCCGGAATTACCGTAACCGGATGGACTGTTGCCCTGATTGCTGGACTCGTTCTTGGTTTCATTAACTTGTTTATTAAGCCGGTTCTTACAATTCTGACTATTCCTATTAACATTATCACGCTCGGGGTATTTGGAATTATCCTTAATGCATTATTATTCTGGGCAGTAGAATATTTTGTAGTAGGGTTTGATGTAGCGAATCTTCTCGCGGCAATCCTCGGATCAATTCTGGTTTCTATTGTTATGTGGTTTGCGCATATGTTTCTTGATTAATAACTTGATTAATAAAAAATTAAAAACACACTAAATATTTAGTGTGTTTTTAATTAGTTCTATTTTCGAACACTGTCACATCGAGATAGTCTAAAAGTAAATTATATACTTTTGGATAACGAATTTTTAAAATATCCATATATTCAGACGCATCATCAATGGATTCCTTTATTTCCTGACAGAGCGAGAGGAATTCTAACTCTTTTCCTGGTCGATAGGTACTAATAGTTTCACCATCTGATGTTTTTTTGAATAGAGAAACTTTTTTAAGTTCTTGATAGGTAATGATCATAGCTTTATTTTTTTCAAGGATTTTATTAAGAATCAGCTTGGCGTCTATATCAAAATTTTCTTGCTCAATTATTTTTTCAAAAACTTCAGATCTTTTTCTAAAAACGTCCGCCATGATTTCGTCAGACGAAATCTCTTTACTAATGCTATCTGCATTTTTTATCATCTTTTCAAGAGACTGGTTCAGGAGATACTCATTTGATTTTAGACTATGATTAAAATTATATTTCGGATATTCCATATATTCTATAGTAAACCTGTTTTAATCTTTTGTACATAATCCACTGATTCACCAGGCTCATAGGATTCATTTTTTCGAGTATGAGAATTAAGGATTTTATCTGAAAAAAGATAGGGGATGAGGTGAATATGGAAATGAGGAACCTCCGTTCCTACAATGCTTACTTTTACATAATCTGCGGCAAGTTTTGATTTCATAGCATAAATGATTCTCTTGACTATGGTCATCATATGAAATAATTCATCATTAGGAACCTCTTGAATCCAAGGATAGGGGCTTTTAGAAACAAGGAGTACGTGCCCTTTTTTTACGGGTGCAATATCCAAAAATGCAATACATATATCATCCTCATAGACAATGTCCGCTGGAATTTCTCGATCGATAATTTTTTCGAATATGGTTTTCATGCTAGGATTGTATCATGAAATTATATTTTATCCGTCACGGGGAAAGTGAACACAATCAAGCTCTCAGTGAGCGAGGATTAGTGTCGTCAATCCCAGAAAAGCGCGACCTGCCATTAACTGATGAAGGTATAGCACAAATTGAAAAAATTCTTACAAAATTACCCGATACGATTGATGTGTTTTATTGTAGTGACCACATTCGCACACGACAAAGCGCTGATATTCTTCAGAAAAAATATCCTGCTACTCCTTACACAATAGATGCACGCATTAATGCATCTTTTGGGGGAGAATTTGATCATAAGTCATTTGATGAAATTAAGAAAATTACAGGAATTGATTTTCAACGAGCCGTAAATGATGATACTTTTGATTATCGTCCATGGGGAGGTGAATGTGCAGCAGATGTACATGCGCGAGTAAAGGATTTTTTGCATGATATGATTGTAAAACACGAACACGAAACTATCATTGTTGTGGGGAGTGTTGAATCAATTAAATCTGCTTATCATAACTTGTTTCAAAAATATGCACCAAATCTGGTGCGTGCATTGCGCATAAAAAACGGTACGATTCACGAATTTAATATTACGAAAGATATGATTTAAAAAACCCTTCATCATATGACAAAGGGGTTTTGTTTTTTACCAAGACGAATTTGGATTAATAAAAAATCTTTTAATCTTTCTTATGCATCTCTGTATAGGTAAATCATAACCAAGATATTCCCAGCGAATCATTTTTTTACGAATACGCTCCTCGGGAACATTCTTTGTGTTTCGTGCTGCAAGTATAGAAGGGTCTATATGTGGAATTTCTGCAATCACCACATGATACCCATTTTTCTCAGCCACAGATCTCCACCCATCAACGTGCTTTTTTGTCTCATTCACACAATCTATAACAATAAGTTCTATGTTCATTTCCATTGCGTGATCGAATTTTGTCTGAGCGAGCACAAGGTTTTTATGGATTGTCTCTGTATCCTTTGGGTCATAAACATACTCACCCTTTTCATTATAAAAATATCTGTCGATATTTATTATTGATGAAGAAGGGTGATGTCTTGTAATAAGTCCAGCAAGAAACGACTTTCCTGATCCGGGAAGTGCTCGCAATATGATTACTGTTTTTTCCATACGGTTTTTATTTTTAATATAAACATATTATTAATAATATGTCAAATTATTATTCTTATTATTCTTGTGCTACCATAATGCGTATATGAAAAAACTTGTAACTCATGGAAATGGATTCCATGCAGATGATGTAACCGCCTATGCAATTTTAAAAGAAGTCTTATCAAGACGAGGCGATGGGTGGACACTAGAACGTAGTCGCGATCCAGAAATCATTACAAATGCAGATATTGTTTTCGATGTGGGCGATATCTATAATCCAACAACAAATCGGTATGATCACCATCAACGAGGTAAAGCTGGCGCACGAGAAAACGGTATTCAATATGCAGCTGCAGGATTAGTTTGGAAACATTTTGGAATGGAATTATGCTCAAACGAAACCGTATGGAATGCTATTGATAAAGGAATCATTTCAGAACTTGACGCTGTTGATAACGGTCAAAATTATATTGGAAAATTACTTTTTGAAAATACTGGGTACACAAGCCTTGCAATTCATGTTGCAAACTTTGAGACATTTGCACCCGATGTTGTTCGAGATCCAGATGATATTAAAAAAGAATTTGAGGAAGCTTCGGAATTTATACGAGGAATTCTTGTCCGTTCAATTAATGCCTGTGAAACTCTTGAGCAAGCATTTCAAGATGCTTCTGCTATTTATCAAAAATCAGACGACAAGCAAATTATTGTTTTTGATAAAAACTACTCACGGCCTATCTGGAAACGACTTGCAGAATACCCTGAACCAATTTTTGCAGTGTATTACAACAATGCATCCAATTATTGGAAAGTAGAAGCTATTCCTGTAACCCCAACCGTTATGGATTCGCGTAAATTAGCACCAGAGCCATGGCGTGGGTTAAGTGGTGAAGCATTACAACAGGCAAGTGGTATTGCTGACGCTACGTTTTGTCATTCGTCTGGGTTTTTGTTTGGTGCCGTCTCAAAAGAAAATGCATTGAAAATGGCCCGTATTGCATTGGAATCATAGGAACTCTAGACTTTTTGTAAAAAATGATGTAAAGTAAGCATCTTATGGCTCTTATCGACTATGTACAAATTTATATTAAAGCCGGAAAAGGTGGTGACGGGGTTGTTCGTTGGCGACAAGAAAAAGGAAAACCGTTATCAGGTCCAGGGGGTGGAAATGGTGGTCCTGGTGGAGATGTATATGCGATAGCGGTACCTGATATTGCATATCTTGAATATTATCGTCACACTAAAAAATTCCAAGCTCAAAATGGTGAACCTGGTGCAAACTTTGGATGCCAAGGGGGGCAAGGAGAAGATCTTGTTTTACAATTTCCTGTGGGAAGTATTTTAAAAAATAGCGAGACTGGAGAAGTTTTTGAGCTCGATCATGTTGATCAAAAAATACTTCTTCTTAAAGGAGGGCGCGGTGGATTGGGAAATCAACATTTCAAATCATCTCGAAATACAACACCCAAAGAATCGACTCCGGGTGCAATTGGTGAAGATGCGACATTTGATGTTGAATTACGATTAGTTGCTGATATTGGACTCGTGGGGTTACCTTCAGCAGGAAAATCAAGTATTTTAAATGCTTTGACAAATGCAAAATCAAAAGTGGCCTCGTATCATTTCACGACCCTAGATCCTCATTTGGGAGCATTTTATGAATTTATCATTGCTGACATTCCAGGAATTATTGAAGGAGCAAGTGAAGGAAAAGGGCTAGGAATTAAATTCTTGAAACATATTGCACGTACTAAAGTTTTAGCACATGTAATTGCATTAGATAGCACTGATTTAGTTGCGGACTATAAAGTAATTCGTAATGAAATTGAAAACTATGGACAAGGGTTACCTGAAAAAGATGAGATTATTATCTTTTCAAAATCTGATACCATTACTGACGAAGAACTGAAAGCAAAATTAAAATCAATGGCGAAAATTACGAAAGGTAAAACACTATTTGTAGTTTCTGTGATCAATGATGAGCAAGTAAAAGAATTGTCTGACGGGTTAGTAAAATTTTTGAGAAAGTAAAAAAACAACCTTACGGGGTTGTTTTTTAAAAACTAAATTTTCTTCTTAGAATGAAAGAAAAATCCAAGACTTACAAATCCAAACAATTCTGCTATACCAAAAGCATACATATTTTTTGTATAGCAACTCCCAATGAAAATTACAGCAAACAAGAGTAGACACATAAATCCTAAAAAATTGAAAATTGATACAGGTATAGAC
>CAZJXT010000010.1:0-12437 GCA_964550225.1 uncultured Candidatus Saccharibacteria bacterium | reverse complement strand
CCTGGAACAAAGACTGAAACATCAATCTTATCTCCTCGAGTGTATGTACCGTCTGTCTTAAACTCTTTGAGCTTAGCAAAGTTGCCAAGATCCTTTGTGTGGCCCTGTATTGCCTTTGGCACTCTCTTTTCTCTCTTAACACCATATCCAACTTGTACAGCAGAATATCCGTCTGTAGCATCATTTTTAACCTGTGTAACTGTAACTGGCTGTGCAGTAAGAACGGTCACAGGAGTAACCACGCCTTCATCATTGAAGACTTGAGTCATGCTATCTTTTTTTGCAAGTATGAATTTCATTTTTCTTAACAAGCGTGGCTTGGGTCCGATACTTCGGAATTACCATACGAACCGCTATACTATCCGAAACAGGTAAAAAATCAAGGACACTAAGCCATATACACATCATCACTCTTGGATGACATGTTTGTGGCGATATTACATTAATTTTACGTCAATATTCACTCCAGACGGAAGATTCAAATTTGTAAGCGACTCAATCAACTTTGGAGTCGGGTTTACAATATCAATCAATCGCTTATGAATCCTCATTTCGAACTGTTCTCGCGCATTCTTGTAGACGAATGAGGCACGATTCACTGTATATTTTTTAATCTCTGTAGGAAGTGGTATAGGACCAAGAACTTGTGCATCAAATCGAAGTGCTGTATCGATAATTTGTTTTACCGAAACATCGAGAATCTTGTACTCGTATGCGCGAACGCGGATACGGAGTTTAGCAGTTCCCTCTTCTTTCGAAGCTTTCGCTTTTGATACTTTTTGTTCTTTTGCAACTTTTGTCATGTTGGATCTTTAATCAGTTTTTGTTTTTGGCATAGCCATGCAAAACGAAATATTTGAAATCAAATACTATTGTTTTGCTTTTATGATTACGCTGTAATCTTTGTAACCACACCAGCACCTACTGTCTTTCCTCCTTCTCGAATTGCAAAACGTGTCTGATCTTCAAGAGCTACTGGAGCTACGAGCTTTACCTTGAATGTAACAGTGTCTCCTGGCATAACCATCTCAACCTTTTCAGGGAGTGTTACTTCTCCAGTAACGTCTGTTGTTCGAACATAGAACTGAGGCTTGTATCCTGTGAAGAATGGAGTGTGTCGTCCACCTTCTTCCTTTTTCAAGATGTACACTTCAGCTTCAAACTCTGAGTGTGGAGTCACTGATCCTGGCTTTGAAAGCACCTGACCTCGAGTAATATCCTCTTTCTTAAGACCTCGAACGAGAATACCTGCGTTGTCTCCAGCTTGTCCTGAGTCGAGTGACTTGTTGAACATTTCGATACCAGTAACCACTGTCTTTGCAGTAGGCTTGAGACCAACGATTTCAACTTCTTCACCAACTTTCACCTGTCCTCTTTCAATTCTTCCTGTTACCACTGTTCCTCGTCCTTCAATAGAGAAGATGTCTTCTACTGGCATGAGGAATGGCTTATCAACTTCTCGAACTGGCATTGGGATGTAGGTATCAAGTGTATTGATAAGATCAAGTACCTTGAGAGCCCATTCATCACTCATATCCTTTGCTTCAAGAGCTTTGAGTCCTGAACCTCGGATAACTGGTGTTGCATCGTCAAATCCATTCTTCTTCAAGAGTTCACGTACTTCTTCTTCCACAAGGTCAATAAGCTCCTTATCTGGAACCATGTCACACTTGTTAAGGAATACAATGATCTTTGGCACTCCAACATGCTTTGCGAGGAGTACGTGTTAACGTGTTTGAGGAATCACACCGTATGTAGCAGCAACAACTAGTATTGCACCGTCCATTTGAGCGGCACCAGTAATCATGTTTTTGATGTAGTCAGCGTGTCCTGGGGCATCGATGTGTGCATAGTGACGTGCTGGTGTCCAGTATTCACTGTGTGACAATGAAATCGTAATTCCTCGTGCTTTTTCTTCAGGGGCTTTATCGATATCATCGATTCCTTTAGTTACTGCTCCGTATTCACCACCTTGTCGTGAAAGAACTTGGAGAATAGCTGCTGTTAATGTTGTTTTACCGTGGTCTACGTGACCAATGGTTCCCACGTTTACGTGAGGTTTTGAACGATCAAATTCTGCTGCCATAATGTTATTTGTTGCGAAGGTAGACTCCTTTATTTAACGTGCAGCCAAAAAGCCACTGTTTCATTAAATAAGCCGGGATCTGTCCCTCAAATTAATTAATAATAACTTGCATATGGTACCTGATTTATGTATGAAAGTCAAGAAAAACCCCTCTTTTGCGAGGAGTTTTTTCTTTATCGAATCTGATAGGTAATCATTACTTGTGTTTTAATGGTTGTTTCACCTGGCATAATATCAGGAGACATTGTTTTTTCAGCAGATCCAGCCGAAACCATACGTGCGTCATACATAGGCATTGGATAATTTCCACCGTCTACAACTTGGAAATCAACGATTTTACCTAGTCGCACCCCTAATTGTTGAGCAAGGATTTTAGCTTGGGCTTTTGCATCAGCAATTGCCTTGTCTCGTGCTTCATTTTTTACTGCTACACTGTCATCAACAACAAATTCTGGTCCAGAAACACTTGAAATATTGGCATCTGTGATCAATTTTGCAATATCTGACGCTTTGTCGAGATCTCGCACTTTAATTGAATAGGTATGAGAAACCGTATATCCAACAATAACAGGATTACTGTTTACTGGTGGACAGTAATTCATAGAACACGGCATTGCGATTTCAGCTCTATTTTCATATTTAGGATAGGCATTAAACCCTTCTGTTTTAATATCTTTTTCTGAAATTCCTACTGCGATCAACTTTTCAATCAATGCATTTCCTTGTTCTGATGCTTTTTTCTGTGCCTCTGCCATTGTTTTAGCATCTTTTGAAATAGTTGCGGTGAATTTTGCAGTATCCGGAGAAACGTTCATTTCACCACTTCCTGAAACGGTAATTTTGGGAATTTCTATCTGAGATCCACGAAAAGGTTGCATCATAAAGCATTTTGCAACCCATGTAATTACTATGACGCAAAGAATTACTATGATAAGCCCCTTATTTGCTAACGTTTCTTGTATTTTTTGTGTTGTTGATTGAAACATACGAATTATAATAAATGAGTAATGCTAATAGTATACCATACATAACAGCTATCATCCAAAACGAGATGTTTGATATTTGTACTGTTGCCCAAGACCAAGAGACAGCCTTCTCAACAACATAAATCATATATTTCAAAAACCATGTTGTTAGCACGCTTGGTAAAAAAGCTATTCCATGGGATAGATAACTTATCACCCCTACGATTATTCCTAAAAACATAACCCCTGGAATAATGGGTACTGTAATACAGTTCACCAAAAATGAAAAAAGTGAAAATGTTCCCGTGCTCCAAATTAAATAAGGAAGCACAATAATCTGTACTGCCAATGTTTCAATTATAAAATTTTTCTTTTTTATAATCATTTCTAAAATAGGTGACCCATACACCAATCCTATAAATGCAAGCATGGACAAATGAAATGACGGATCATGAACAAGAATTCTTGGATTCATAAAAATCATTATTCCTGCAGTTAATCCTAATATTCGTAACCCATATTGTGGACGTGTAGTAATTTGGAGGAACAACATCATTGCAGCCATAATACCTGCACGAACAGATGACGCACCAAATCCTGTCATAATAATAAACAATGGAATTGAAATTATTGCACCCCATCTACGCAATCGATACCCACATCCTAGATAAGCAAATAATGTAGTAACAAATGTAACAATAATGGTAATGTTGTAACCCGATAATACCATCACATGAGATAGTCCTGCGATCTGAAAATCTTTTGCGAGGTTTTGCGATATTAGTGTTTTATGACCTAACACGATTCCTGCAAGTAACCCAGATTCTGGAAAAGGAATATTCGTAATAATTTTTTTTAGAAATGAATTTCTTATTTCATACAAATATTTTTTAATAGATGAACCTTGATTATTGGCAACCACCTCACTATGATAGATCGTCATCGTTGCATAAATATCTTGAACTTTCAGATAATTACCATATTCAAAAATTCTCCCCGTTTCTGTAGTAAATGATTCAGGAAAATGTATTGTTCCTGTGATAATTATTTTATCACCATAAGAAATTAATTCTCCAGAATAATCTGTAACAAGTATTTTTGATGAGAGTAACCATTCTCGATCATAGGGACGAATGATGTATTTATTTTTTTCAAAATTTATATTTGGATTTTCAACGACTACACCTGTTATGATTTGTTGTGTATCAAACCATTCAACCGGAATATCCGATTGATGCATTTGTTCATAGAAAAAATAACGTGTTATAAAAACACTGAACACTGTCACGATGAATATTATTTTCCAAAATACTTCTTTCACAATAAAAAAAATATCACAGCGTGATAAATTTTTAATCAAGAAAATATAAATTTTTTATAAACATCTCTCTGTGTCTATATCTATAGATGTACTCCCCATTCTTTGAGAATATTTTTTTCATCTTCTGGTGAGAGTGTTTTTTTGAAACGAGCTTTTTTCCCTCTTACTCGTGATTCACATTCTGCCCATGTCATATGACGCAATACAACCCCATCGACTAATGATACATATGAAAATGCTTTTGCATGTGATTTTGATTTGCGATCAGATTTTTTTTCTGCAAGATTTTCATCTATTTTAATAGATAAAATATCAGCTCCATATTGAGATAACTTTCCTCGAAAGAGTGGAATGCTTTTTCCAGATGCAAAACTCGTTGCAATCATATCACATCGCTCATTCCCTAAAATTCCTACATGACCAGGAACAAGATTCCAGTGGATTTTTGTTTTTGTTTCACGGTCACGTACCAATGCTATAAGACTTTGCCATGATGATTTATTTGCAACAGGATCACCTGTTTTTGTTTTCCATCCATTTTTTTCCCACCCTGAAACCCATTGAGTAATACCGTTAATGACATAGGATGAATCGGTAAATATTTCAACAGGAGCTGTATTAAATGAAGTATGGGACAATGCAGCAATAATAGCAGATAATTCCATATCATTATTTGTTGTCTTAATTTTATTCCCTCCTAATTCAACTACTTCGTCCAATTGTTGAAACACTATAACACATCCATATCCACCAGGACCTGGGTTACCAAGGGAAGAGCCATCGGAAAAAATAACGAGTGATTTTTCAAAATCTTTTGCTGAATACTGTTTCATGATTATTATTGTAGCACATCTACTATCATCAATCGTAATTCATGTTTTCCGCGAAATACTGAATGATCAAATTCCGCAAGGAGTGTGATTGATTTTCCAGCTTCGACCATATATGTGAAACTATTTGGCGTTGCATACCAACAAATTGCACGAACATTATTAATGAATACTATCTCTAAATGTTCTTTTGTTTTTCCAAACTGATTTACAGATTGTACTGTGACATTTCTAAACATAAAAACAGGTTTTGGATTTCCCATTCCAAATGGCGCCATCTGTCGCAATGTGTAATAATGATTCATAGTTACATCTGATAATGATAGCTCCATATCGTATGAAATTTCTGTAATTTGTTTAGAAATTTCATTTTTTATTTTTTGATAAGTTTCATTAAATGCGTCTTCCAAAAAATGAACTGTTTCTCGGGTTGCCGTGAAACCACCTGCTTCTTCGTGACCACCAAACTGTGTCAGTAAATGTGAAACGCTTTGCATAATTTTTACTACTGAAACATCTCCAATTCCTCGACATGATCCTTTGATAGAATCGCCTTCTGATCCCCAAACAAATGTAGTCACAGAATATTCTTCAATAATTTTTGATGCTACTAATCCAAGGATTCCTGCTGGCCACATAGGATCACCAATAACTAAAATATTAGGTAATCCTTGATCTGTTTTTCTGGTAAGAATTTTTTTATGCACATCGCGCATAATCGTTGCTACAATTTTCTTGCGATCATCGTTTAATTTTGAAAGATGTTCTGCTGCAATTATTCCTTCACTCTGATTAGTTGTCGCAAGGAGACGAAACGCATCATCAGGATGCGCCATACGTGATGCTGCATTTAATTTAGGAGTAATTGAAAAAACAATATCGGTTTCAGTGAGATAGTTGAGATTTATTCCTGACTTTTGAAACAATGCTTGCAGACCTGGTCGTTTAGTTTTTTGCAGTACCTTCATTCCGTAATAAGCAATGATTCTGTTTTCATGAACGAGCGGTACCATGTCAGATAATGTTGCAAGTCCTGCCATATCAAGAAGCCATTTTTCCCAACCTGAATTAATATCTATTGCAGCACTCATTGCCTGTACTAACTTAAATGCTACTCCTGCTCCACACAACATGCGATCAGGATAATTTCCTAATTTTGGATTTACAATTGCATACGCATCTGGGAGAATTTCTAATGGTTCATGATGATCGGTAACAATAATATCTAACCCTAGAGTATTTCCATAATTAATTTCATCTACTGCAGTAATTCCAACATCTACCGTAATCACCAGCTTCACAGAATCTTTTACAAAACTTTCGAGAGCTTCTTTATGTACCCCATACCCTTCACTGTGCCGATGAGGAATATAATTCATGAAATTGCTATATTCTATTTTTTTAAAAAAATCATGCAAAATAGTTCCTCCTGGAATTCCATCGGCATCATAATCTGAATAGATACAAATTTTTTCTTTATTTTCTATTGCAAGAAAAATACGATCTACTGCTTTTTGCATATCGTGCATTATATAAGGATCATGCATTGCCTCATACTTAGGATGTAAAAAATTTTCACGATCTATTTCATTCGTAATTCCTCTTTTTTGTAATAATTGTTCGAGGAGTTCTTTTGGAGTCATGTTGTGTATTGTATCAAAATAACGAATCATCTGAATAATTGACAAAATGAATATTATATCTATAATACATACAAAACAAAAATCGCATACCGTATGGCAACATCACAACCAAACAGTTTTATTCTTCAGGAAAAAGGAATTCATGATGAAATGACTCCTGATATTATAGCCAACTCTAAACAGCAGAAAAAAAGATGCATGACTTATCTTAAATACGATATTGAAACAATGTCTCAAATGTTGGAAATTCCTGAAGAAAAAATACTCTTCAGTTCTAAAAAAATTCCCAAGGGGTGGAATAGATCAAAATACTATCCAAACCAGTCATTGAAATCATTATTAGCACATCGTATTATTACTACCGTAATCAGGGGGAAAATATCTTCTCTTGATGAATTAAAAAACCATTACCTTTCTATTCTTCACATGGGAGGCGTAGGGACACCTGAGGAGTGCGCATTCATTCGTTATGCTAGAAATTATTTTATTCGAAAATAGCATAATTCTATCCAAACAAAAAGTCACAATATTTTGTGACTTTTTTATTTTAACGCCTCAATTCCTGGTAATGTCCCCTGTGCTAAATATTCAAGCATCGCACCTCCTCCTGTTGAAAGAAAAGTAAATTTTTCACTCATTCCTAATTGTTGAATCAATGCTATTGAATCACCTCCTCCGACGATACTTACTGCCTGTGTTTGTGCGATAGCTTCAGCAATATCTTTGGTTCCTTGGATAAAACTATTTTCATAATTCCCCATCGGCCCATTCCAAATAATTGTTTGTGCCTGTGTAATCAATGTTCGAATTTCTTCTGATATTAAAATATCAACAATGCGCGACTCTTGCCACACTAATTGATCTGAAATAACAATTTTTGGATTATGAATTAAATCTCCTAAATGGGTATTTGTATCAATTAACGAATGACCTACATCTAGACCTCGTTCTTTAAAGAAATTATTTGCGAGCGCTCCACCAATGATCACATGATCTACACTCGGAAGTAATTGCTCAATCACAGGTAACTTTGTTTCAAATTTCGCACCTCCCATAATTAATAATGCAGGATGATTAGGGTGCATTGCTTGATGCATTGCTTGTATTTCTTGTTCTAATTGAAACCCTGCAAAACTTGGCAATAATTGAGGGACTGTTACTACTGATGCATGCTGACGATGACAAACCGCAAATGCATCATTTACATAATAGTCTGCGTACGCAGCTAATTCTTTTGCAAAAGTCTCATCATTTTTTTCTTCACGAGGATCGTGTCGTAAATTTTCAAGCATGATTATTCCCTCTTGATCTAAAACAGCTTCATCATATTTTTCAAGGAGTGTAATGTGCATGTATTCTGCAACAGGTTTTAAAGTTTCCTGCGGATCTCGCCCAATATGAGAAATAATAATAATTTTTGCTCCTGCTTGTTTGAGAAAATCTATTGTTTTTTGAGATCGGTGAATTCGATCGGTATCTGATTCAAGAATAACCCCTGAGTCACTAATAGGAACATTTAAATCGAGCCGTACGAGCACCTTTTTCTTATTAAAAATTTGAGCATCAGCTTGAGAAAGGTATTGCATATAGGTCTATAATATCATGAAAAAGTTGCAACAAAAAACCTCGCTACGTGAGGTTTTTTGTTGCATAGTGATTATGCGATTTTTTGATTATTTCGTGCACGATATTCTCGAGCAAGTACTGCAATTCCTAAAATACTTGCAATGATTGTAAGTATTCCAATCAAAGTAATTCCTGCATTAATTCCGTATACTGAAGCAGTTCCGGCATAATCATAATTTGAAACATCTTCAGTAACTTGTTTTGAAACCATTTCAGCTTCTGGAATCACGGTAAATGTTTTTTTAACATATACTGATTCTGGAGCAGTTACAGGTTCTGTTGGTGTGGTTACCTGAGACATAACCAAGGTTCCACTTTTTTTATGACTTGTACTTGATGATGAAGAGATTGTTGGTGTTGACGATGGAGTACTAGGTTCAGGTGTTGTAATCTCATTATTTGAATTACTTAATGACGATGTCATGTTTCCTGATTGACTTGAGGTGCCTCCAGAAAAAATAGGAGTCGGTACTGATGAAGAGGAAATAACTTCTGCTGGTGTTTCTGAAGTTATTTCGTTTGAGAATACAGCAACAGGTGCAGTGTTTGTCATAGCTACTTGTGGAGTAATTGTTGATGTATTGAACAAAGGAGCCGGTGTATTATTTGTAGAAACTTCTGTAACAATTCCAGTAGAGATACTTGATGATTGAAATGAATTTGTAGACAATATTCCAACGGGTGCGGTAATAAAATCAGCATGCGCAACTGAATGAGTAATTAAAAATCCAATAAGAGCTAAATTGGTAAGAATGGTTTTTTTCATATACTTATATACTACCATATTAATATTTTTTTGTCAAGTAACAAAAAAACCTTTCTCTTAAGGTCTTTTATCAGCTATTTTAAGAATTTTTCCAAAAGTCTTAGGATCAAGACTTGCTCGTCCAACTAATACACCGTTCACCAAACCATCTTCTAAAAAAGATTGAGTATTACTATCGTCTACAGATCCTCCATATAAAACAGGTACTTGTTTTGCATGTTCAGTACTACTTACTATATCTGCAAGAACTTGCCGGATCACCTGTACTATTTCTCTACATTCTGCTGGGGTGCAGACTTGTTTTGCGTGAGCTCCAATTGACCAAATAGGTTCATATGCAATCACCACACGCATCACTTGCTCGTGAGTGAGTCCGTGCAATGCTTCGCGTAGTTGATGTTTGATATCTTTTACATATTGCATATCATCATCTCGTTTTTTTTCACCTACACAAAGAATAGGAATCAATGGAAATTGTAAGATGCTTTTTATTTTTTTATTGACCATCTCGTCAGTCTCTCCCATAGATCGGCGCTCTGAGTGACCAACGATAACATATCGTGATTTTGTATGAAATACCATATCGGGTGACACTTGCCCAGTATAAGGACCTGCATGTTCCCAAAAAGCGTCTTGTGCTCCCAATACACATGATCGTTTTGTTATTAATTGCCCAAGTGATTGCAAATAAATTAACGGAGGACATATTACTGTCTCAACATTTTTTAATGATTCTGCTGTTTTATTAATCGCGAGAAACATTTTTTGTGCTTCACCTCCCTTTAATGGATTCATTTTCCAATTTGCCACAACAAGTTTTTTCATATTCATTATTATATCATTTTTTTTATATATAAAAAAATCACCCCGCCATTACTGACAGGGTGTGTTACCGTATGGTGGTAACCATGGCAACATCCAACTTCTTTTAATTCATGATTACTATTCGTATTGCCAGCTTGTCGGTCGATATCAAATAAAATCCTTTTGGCAATCCGGAAATATCAATGTTCTGAATTATGTTTTCTATAACAAATCCAGAAACTGGTTTCCCGGTGTAATCGTAAACAAATCCTTTTTTGCCTAACATTTCAGTACTTGCTGTCATCATTAGGCTTGAACCTACTACAGTAGCCGTGAGTGTGGGTATATTTGCATTATCATCAATACCGGTAACTGCTGGTGTTGTAAGTCCTACATTCCAACTTCCACCACCCTGTGAATTAACACGTACCTGATAATTAGTATTGGGTAATAATCCAGTAACAGCATGGCTTGAAATTCTTTCTGATATAGATTCGCTTGACCAAAATACTGTAATTCCATTCGGGTCCATTACAGAAATGATTAACCCAGATGGAAATGTAACACTTGATTCCATTGTTACCTGTAAATGAAACGATGTTGGTGTGTAATCACTAAAAGATACATCAAAGATATCTCCTTCTGCTTGTGCGCTAAAAGGTAGGGTTATTGAAAACAATATAGTTATCAATAATGCGAAAAAAGTAGTTCTTGTTTTCATGATATTTGGTTTTAATGGTTCTACGTGATAATACAATAAATATTGTAAATAAGCAAGTAATTATCCACAGCTTTATTAAAAATAAAAAACCCGTGAGGGTTTTTTATTTTTAATAAAGCATTCTTGTTGTAAATGTTTGAGTCGATGGTGCTCCTGGAGGTAAAAATGTTCCTGTACATGTTTTTACCGGAGTATAAACTTGGGTTGAACCATTAATTACTTGGGTTGGAGTATTTTCAAAACCATCAACCCAACAATATGTAGCACCACTTACAACTGTTTTGTATGCACAGTTTCCTTTAAATGGATTATTTGGTGTAGAGTTAGCAATAGCCGAGTTTGCATCATACATTCCAATTGATAAATTATCATTGATATCAAATGAGCTTGGAATATTTGAACTGTTTGCAGCAAGCCATGCTTTACATGATTGTCCTGGTGTTCCTGATCCTACAGCAGTAGGAACATCCTGCCATTTTTTAGCAACTGGTGCAGGTGTAGGTGTAACAGGAGCAGGTGCTGGTGTTGCAACAACTGTCTGCGTTAACAATGGAACACGTTTCATACAAATAGCAACAGCATTTGCTGATCCCTTGTCTCCACCAGTTCTTTGAATTACCGAAAGAGCTTGTCCTAGTGGATCATTTGCTCTTTCTAAACACTCCACCTTCCATCCAATAGCAGGAACGCCTCCTGAACCTACAGATCCTGACCGAGTAATTACTGGCTGTGAAGTTTCCATACCATAAAAACAACTTCCTCCTCCTCCAACAACGATCCAATTGGCATCATCTGCAGGATCAGTTAATCCGTTTTTACTCTGTCCACAAAAAGCCATTGTATTATCTATTGAAGAACTATGAACATATTTAATCAATCCGTAAGTATTAATGGTCTCACTTTGTTGTCCATTAGCATCAGCCCAAATAGCATCTCCTGCAGTGTTCATCGCAGTTAATACTTTTCCTGGCTGTGCTGTTCCTGCTGCAGCAACACGAATTCCATTCGTATCAACATGATTTGCAGCAATTCCTACTTTTGCAGTTCCTGTAGAGTTAAAAAATGAGAATTTATCAGCATTTGTTTGAATTACCGCTCCTGCAGTTCCTGTAAGGTTATCATTACTTACTAATACATTGATTGCATTTCGCCCCAAAGAACCTGTGAGCCCCATGAGATTACTAAATAATGTTGTTCCTTTAATAGAAACAGTACCAAGTGGTGAAGTAACTAATCCTGTTGAAAGATTTCCTGAATCGAATTTTCCAGCTTCAAGCACATTTGTTGATGCGACTGTTGTGGCACTACAGTTGATAGAACATCCAATTCGAGATTTTCCAGTGAGTAAGTTATTGGCAATCCACCCATATCCTCCAAAGATATTTCCTCCAACGGTTGGGTTTGCTGGATTTACTTTTGCCCAAAGATTACCGAGTACTGAGAAATCAGCACCTTTTGTTTGAGCTACCGTTCCTGTGTTTACAGGAGCCGGAACGTTATTGTTATATGCAGGAGCAACTGGAGCGGTCCATGCAAATGCATGTGATGCAACCATCATTCCTACAATCATCAATCCGACAGCTTGTGTTTTTTTGTTTAAAAATGATTTCATAAAATGATAAGATTAATTTTCTATATAAATAGGTTTAATTGGCTTTGTTCCACCTGTTCCCGG
>CAZJXT010000009.1:0-13463 GCA_964550225.1 uncultured Candidatus Saccharibacteria bacterium | reverse complement strand
AAGGGGTACGTGTAGGGTATTATCGTCAAGATTTCTCAACACTTGATTTCAATGATACGGTATACGAATGTCTCGCAAAAACATTAAAAGAAGTTACCGGAAAATTAGATGAAGAATATTTGCGAGCAACGGCTGCAGGTTTTTTAATCACCGGCGAAATGATTCGTACCAAAATTGGTTCATTATCAGAGGGGCAAAAGGGTCTCGTAGCGTTTGCACAATTAGTATTAACGAAACCAGGATTATTAATTCTCGATGAGCCAACCAACCATATCAATTTTCGTCACTTGCCAGTGATTGCTAAAGCACTTGATGAATATAAAGGAGCGATGATTCTAGTATCCCACGTTCCGGAATTCGTACAGCAGATTCGCATTGATGAAATCCTTGATCTTGGAAAAACTATCTAAGAAAAAATAATAAACAATAAAAACACCCCTGCTCACACAGAGGTTTTTTATTTGATGATTTGCATTGAATCAAGAGGTGCTCGTGTAACCGGGTCGAGTTTTTGAATTGAGAAAGCTCGCCCTCGGTCATATACCGTTTTAGTAATATAAGGAATACCTCGTTGTCGTTTTATCGAATCGCTCATGAAATGTGTTTGCTCATCAATAATGATATAACGAAACCGTTGTTGCATAGTTTCGATTGTTTTCCCTGCAGATTCACGCAGTGATGGTTTTGGATATCGCACAGATTCACCAATTCGATCACGTGACTCTTTCTTGGTCGGTTGGTATGAAACATGATTGAATATTCGTAACCGATTAAGCGCACAGGCAACTCGTTCATTACATTGATCATTAAATTGTTGCCATGCGATACGGTCAGATTCATTTTTTATCGCAAGGAATTTTTTATAACTTATTTCATAAGTATCATGAATGAGCAGACTATCATTATAACGTTCTGTCAGAGTGTATTCTTGTCCCTTGGTAGCATCAATGACACCAAGGAATAACCATAGAAAAAGAATTGTTTTCATGGATGTTCATTTTTATTTCAACACTACTCTTCTGTGATAAAAAGTCAAATAAAAATCCCATGCATTACATGGGATTTTTTTGCAAAATAAAATATGTTTTAACCAGTTTTTGTAAGAGGAAAATGGCTGCGTGCGATTTCTGTAAGTTTTTCACATCGCTTTTCAAGTTTTGCTTTTTGCTCCTCTACGGTTTGTAAATATAAATTTTTTGCTCGTAATTCTTTGTTGTCAATCTGCAGCTTTTTGTTCTCATTGAAGAGACGGGTATTTTCTGCAATGGTTTGCAGTAATAATACATTTTTCGCCTGTTCAATTTTATACATAATCTGCGAAGGTTTAATTTTGAATGAGCGGCATAAACTTTGTAGGGGGATGTCAGGGGTGATACTTTCTAAAAGTTTCAATGCGTGTTGTTCTTCGGCATTTAATTTTTTTCGATCGTATGGATTACTCCATATATCGATAATTTTTTTGATAGTAGTAATACTTTCAAGAGGTAGTCGGGAGGTAGGAGTAATTTCCATGATGTATGTTTTTAAAATTTGAATTATTATAACATATTATGAAATACAAGTAAACACTGGATAAAAGTATTGACTTATGGTGTAAAAATCGTACTATGAGTTTAAACGACCCTAATCAGAAAAACCGTTCGCTTTGCGATCTGGCCTGATTTTGTGTATTTATTTTGTACTTTGTCATTTTCATATTTTCAAACAAAATCTTTTCAAATGAAAAAAATCTACGCGTATTTTCTTATGGGTCTAGACGGGCTATATGCTGCGACTAGAAACACTGGGCGAAATTCGTCAGTGAAATTATTTACAGCAATCATGAGCATGGTGTTCATGGTGGGCTTTACCACATTACCAATGACAGATATTTTTGGACAATGTTCAACTGCAACAGGTTGTTCCGTAGCTGTCGGAGCAGCATATGTTGTTCCCACACCAACGTGTAGTTATCAGAGTGTAGCAGCCGCTGGATATCTTGGCCCCGGAGAATACCGATCATTCAGCGGTTTCACTGCCGGGACTGTTTATGATGTAAGCTGGTTTACTACTGGCACTGGTGCAAGCGGATCTCCTTATTTAAATAACCCTATTGGTACTTGTGGTGCTATTTCTCAAATTTCTGGTTCTACGTCCTATAATATAGGAGCAAACCGGCCAAGTGCTTGGGCTTGCACTGGAGGAACGTGGACATTTACTTCTTCAGTATTACAATATCGTATTGCACCACCTACTACCGCTAGTGTATCTCCGGCATCTACCAGTATTTGCGGCTTAACAAGCGGCTCACTGGGAGGTAATACACCATCTGTTGGAACGGGAACATGGACTCAGGCGAGTGGACCAGGTACTTCTTCTTTCAGTAGCGTAAACAGTGGATCTTCAACAGTGACGGTTTCGGCATATGGTTCTTATACTTTTACTTGGACCATTAATAACGGAGGATGTACTTCTGCTGCAACAACAACATCTATTGTTTTTTATCAGCAAAATACTCTCACTACCGCACCAACGGCAGTATGCGATAACAGCACAGCAGGTTTTGTTTCTAATGTAGCTTCCACATGGTCGGTAGGTGCCGGATCAATTACAGCAGGAGTTGTTACAAATGCTACTTTTACACCACCTAACATAACGGGAAGTACTCAAAATCAAAACGTAACCGTAACGGCTACGAATGGCACATGTTCAGCATCTACAACTATTCGCGTTGATAATCAAAACAGTATTTCACAAACAGGAACTGTTCCGGTGTGTGATAATGCTACACTTTCTTTGACGGGTGATATTACCGGTACGGTATGGACTTCAAGTAACACAGGTATTGCAACGGTTGCAACACCTGCTGTAAATGGTGTTGTTACACCAGTAGATCTTGCAGTTCCTAATCAAAATACCACGGTAACTATTACAGCAACGAATGGCGTATGTACTCCAGTTTCAAGAACGGTACGTATTGATAATCAAAACAGCATTTCTCAAGTTGCAGGAACCTATCCTATTTGCGAAACAGCAAGCGCGACAACTATGTTTAATGGTGATGTTAATGGTGTTGTTTGGACAAGTGGAACTCCTTCAGTTGCAACGGTTGCAACTCCAGGATTAAACGGTGTTGTTACACCTTTAAATGTAACAGGTACCACACAAAATCTAACAACTGTAATTACCGCTACCAATGGTGTTTGTCCTGCAGTAAGTAGAACTGTACGTGTAGATAATAATACTACTGCAACAGCTGGATCTAATCTTGCGCAATGTAACAATGGAAACTTTAGTCTTGCGGCTAATAATCCAACATTAACCGTAACAGGTTCTACTGGTCTTTGGACATGTACATCAAATTGTGCGGGTATCAGTTTCTCTGGTAGTACGTTATACAATTCTACCGTTGGTTCAGTTCCGGCAAATACGACCACAGGTCTCTTGTGGACCGTAACGAATGGATCTTGTTCTAATAGTAGTGCAATGACAATTAAAAATGATGGAAATCCAGTAGTTTCTGGAGCTTCTACATTATGTGATGATGTTACTACGACTTATAACGTGAGTGGTGTACCGAGTACAACATGGTCAATATTTTCAGGAACGGGAACTATTGATGGAGGTGGTTTGTATACCCCTGCCAATTTAGCTATTCCTACTCAAACTACTCCTGTTGTAATTCGTGCAACATACGGAACATGTACAACAAACTTTAATCTCACGGTGTATAACAAAGCAACGATCAATCCTATCGCAAATCAATGTGAAGGTGCGGTAGTTGCTCTTGGTTCAGATGTAAACGGAGTAACCTTTAGTGGAACAGGAGTTTCCGGAGGTCCTTCATATATTTTTACTGCGCCAACACCAGGAGGTGCTTCACAAAATTATAACATTACCTTAACCAATGGACCTGCAGGGTGTGGCGATGCGGCTACCGTTACGGTTTATAAAACGATGACCATTACCCCAGCGAATCCAATTTCGGTATGTGATAATTTAAATGTCCCTCTGACAAGTAACATATCGGTTACTCAATGGAGTATCACAAGTGGCACAGGTTCGCTATCGTCTCCAACTGGAACGAATACAACCTATACCCCTGTTTCGGTTTCACCTGGATTAAGTAGTACTACAACAATTACTGCTACTAATGTTGAATGTGTAGTAACGAGAACGATTACAAATCAGAAAGCATCAACTGCGATTACTTCATTGACTCCAACATCAACACTTCTTGAATGTATTGGTAGTCCTGTAACATTAACTGCAAATGGGGGAACCCTTGGTTATGGAGCAGATTATAAATTATATTCAGGATCTTGTGGTGGAACATTCGTTGCATCAAATGGTACGGGAATTTTTTCCGTAACACCATCTGTAACAACGAGTTACTATGCACGCATCGAAGGATGTAATACGACCGCATGTCAAAATGCGTCCGTGACAGCAAATGCACCTCTTGCGATTATTCCAAATTCAGGAGTAAAAACATGTGTATTTGATGGAACGGTTTCCGGAGAAAAGTATTTAGTAAATAGTTCGAATCAAGCGTTGATGAGTATCAACGAAAACGGATACAATTTGGGTAATGTTACTGCAACGGTTACCAAACTGAGCAGTGCACCAGTTCAAGCTGGATCTATTCAATGCGATGCGCCACTCCCAAGTGTTGGTCCTGTAGGCGGAGATGAATTATATCTTCCTCGCTCTCTAGATGTGACAACTGCAAATACCCCTGGTGGATATGTAGATGTTGCTGTTTATTTTACACAGGCTGAATTAGATTCTCTTGCTTCTGCAACAACGTCCGCATCAGCTGCTTATCAAAACTGCTGGGGAACTGTTGCAAACAATGGTTCTAATTTGATGTTAACTATTAAACATTCATCAAATTCTTACGAAACAAGAACCCAAGGTGGTGGAGGCTTAGTAATAGCAGCAGGTCCTTGGCCAAATACCTACAAAGCAAGTTTTCAGGTAAATCAATTTAGTTCGTTTAGACTTCATGGAAATGGTGGTGTAAACGGAGCAAATGGATTACCTGTTGAAATGCTTTATTTCGATGCGAACGCAATCGAGAATTCATTCATTCGTCTTACTTTTGCAACAGCATTAGAGATTAATAATAATGGATTTGAGATACAGCGCAGTACCGATGGTGTTTCATTTTCAAATGTCGGATGGGTAGATGGTCACGATAATTCAACAATACAACAAAATTATTCTTTTGAAGATTATAACGTTGTACCAGATGTTGTGTACTATTACAGACTTAAGCAGATAGACAACGATGGGCATTTTGACTATTCCGAGATTGCAACTGCAATACTAGGAAAACAATTACCAATAGTTACTATTGGCCCTAATCCGATAGAAAAAGGAATTTTGTTTGTAAGTATGAAAAATTTACAATCGAATATTGCAAAAATTACCGTAACGAATATGTTGGGGCAAGTGATTCACACAAAAACCCAAACCATTCTTACGAATAGCGAATCAACGAATGTGATGCTTGATGATGTTTCAGATGGTTACTATCTCGTAACTGTAAATTATGGAATATCTAAAATCACAAAAAAGATTTTGGTACAAAATAAATAGTATCAATCGCTTCCTCGTTCCTTCGCGCTGTTCTTCGGGGATGTTCCACCCCAAGAACAAATCCCCTACCGTCAGGTAGGGGATTTTATTTGACTTTTTTCTAAAAACATGTATTATTTTAATTAAATTATTTAGCTAGAAAAACCGAGTATCTCGGCCTAGTGTGTTTTTCGTCAATTTAATATTCAAAAACCATAAACAAAAACTTCTGTTTATGAAGAAAAAAAATTACATCATCTTATTGGTGGGCATGATGATATGTATTGCCCAAGCTGTATTTAGTCAAATTAGCGCTCCCATGGCAAAAGTTACAGGGGGGTTACTCATCGGAGGAAATGCTTATGATGCAGGACTCAATGTTGGTAATAATTTCAATTATTTTGGATCAGTACCAGAAATGGGTGTTATTAAGGCAGAAACTGCATTATCTATTGGATCTGCAACCTATCCTGCAGGAAAAAAACTGTATGTATTAGGAAATGCAGAAATTACTGGCGTATTAAAAGCTGGTGGCAATAATTATCCAACAACAACAGGAACATCAGGACAGGCTTTAATATCTGATGGATCCGGAAATGTTTATTGGGGAACTGTGTCAGGTGGTGTTGGTTCAGTTGGTCCAACCGGCCCAACCGGTCCGCAAGGTCTAGTTGGCGCAACAGGAGCAACAGGTCCTACTGGTTTATCAGGAATTCCTGGTGCTACTGGTAGCGATGGTGTTACCGGTCCAACAGGTCCGCAAGGTCTAGTTGGCGCAACAGGAGCAACAGGAGCAACAGGGTTTTTACAATCCGGAGTATCTTCCGGAAATACTCCATATTGGGATGGATCTGCTTGGGTTACTAATTCGAGCAATATTTATAACAATGGAGGAAATGTAGGAATTGGTAACATTAATCCAACAGCTTCACTGCAAATCACAAGTCCTAATCTTGCTGCAAATGCGGCAACTTTACGATTAGGGCCGATTGGTGGAGGATCATCAACGTCATCAAGATTCTCGCTTATTGATTTGTGGTCAACGTTCGATAACTTTTCAGCAGACCAAGGACCGCGAAGAACTGCTGCTATCAAGGCAGGGTACAACAGTGGTGTTTGGGGGAATGAATATTTATCATTTCACGTAGGAAATGCAACAGACGCTGCAAACGAACCGACCGAACGACTGAGAATCAATGGTGCAGGAGCATTTGCTGTTAATGGAGCATCGAATACAGGAACAAGTGGTCAGATGCTACAGTCTAATGGTGCAAGTGCTCCACCGACATGGGTGAGTCCATACGGGGCTAATATCCAATCGGTTGTAGGAACAACAGATATTACTATCAACACTGCGACTTTTACCGACATGACAAATATGACTATTACCTTTACTCCGAAACATTCAACAGTCTATGTGAATTTCGGAGCTGCTGGTGATATGAATGCAGTAAATGCAGGTGAATCATATGCGCAGTTCAGATTACAGAGTATTATTTCTGGTGTAACAACCACTATTGCTGGTACAACTTCACTTACTACTGACGATGATGATTTTTATGGAACAGCAACATCTTGGAATGCACATTTTACTATGTATCCCATAACTGTTACTCCAGGAGTTTCTACAACAATTAAAATTCAATGGATGAGAAGTGGTTTATATCCAACGACATTGAATAATGCTTGTGCTACTCAAAAAAATTACAGTCACCGTAATTTAACCATCTGGGATTAATTATGAAACTAACAACAATCTCTCTGCGTGCGTGCAAGGCATGCGCGCAGAGAACTTGGTATGTATTTTTTTTAATCTGCATAACAAGTTTTAGTTTTGGGCAATCAACAACGATTAAAGTAACAGGTGGCGCTGATATGACCATTATGAATGATGCTTCAATCACATTAGAATCGATGTTAACAGTAGACCCAAATAGTTCATTCCGCAATGTGAAATCGAAAGTATTCACGAAGTTTTTAAGTAAGGGCGGAAATGCGATCTATCAATCAAACGGAGAAGAACATTTTTACGGATCAGGTGGAACCATGATCACTGGTACATCATTTACAGGTAGTTCTTATCTTGGAAAAATTTATCGCGAGAGCGCTGGATTTCTTCAGATAGTAACATCCATTGATTGCGATCAATTGATTTGGTCAAGTGATGGAATTATTCCAATATTAAATCCTTACGATACTATAACGATTAAATCATCATTACCGTCCGCGGTTGCAGGATATAATGATATTAATCGCTTTGTAGTATTATCATACGGATCAGTATTGAGACGAGCTATTGATTCTGTAGGTGGTAGCTACCATTATCCTCTTGGTCGCGCAATACCAGGCATTTTTATATATAATGCGGTATTTAAATCTCGTGACTTTACAATGATCCCAACATCCCTTGGTGGAACCGGTGCCGCAATGGTAGAAGCAAAACTTCTTGATACAGTAACCGGAACTGTTAATTATTCAAGTACTATTTATGGTGTTAATAATCCCATAGGTGGTATCTGTACGATGGGGGGTACCAATGGACAGATGGTAGAATTCCAAAGTATTTCAAAAGAAGGTTGGACTTTATCAGGTCCAAATGATTATGAATATCACGTGATTGCTACACAGGCAAATCCAACACCTCCTGGAACACTCATTCGTAGGGTTGCAAAAAAGAAATCAAGTAGTCCTGATTGGCAAACAGATATTGAAAATGTTGTAGGTTCACTTGCCAGTGCATTTTGTGAATATTCTGACTGGTCAGGAACAGCAACAAAAATTCCTGGTGGTACATACAAAGGATTTGGATCGTTTGCATTAATTGGTGGGTCAACGTCAGGATTGCCGGTGGAGCTCATCGGAATTCGAGCAGATGCCATTGAAAATGAATTCATTAAAATTTCTTGGGCAACAGCACTCGAAATTAATAACGATGGATTTATTATCGAACGCAGTACGGATGGTATCCAATTTGATTCATTAGGGTTTGTAGATGGTCATGATAATGCAACCATACAACATGACTATGTTTTTGATGATCGTACCGCAAAAAAGGGAATTACCTATTATTATCGACTAAAACAGATAGATAATGATGGAGCCTTTGCTTACACTCCTGTAGTATCCGCAGAATTAATCCCAGAAGGAACTCTTGCAGTACGTGTATATCCCAATCCTACAACTGATCAGGTGTTTGTAGAACTTCTCGGAGTTTCAGATCCAGTGCAGGTGGCAGTGTATGATGCGATAGGTCAAAAAATTACCGAGGAAAAGGATACTGGTCCTGATTTTATTATCCCGATGCAACAACTTGCCGATGGTGCGTATCTAATACGCATTACCTCTGGTAAAAGCTCTTTTACAAAAAGAATAGTAAAACAAACGCCTTAATTTTGCTGGTGCAAAAAGCAAGTCAGGGTGTCGCCCCCCCTTCGTGAGTACGAAATCATGAAGAGAGGGGCTTTTTTCTTGCATAAATTATAGATATGATGTATAATGCATATCAAATATTGTTTTTATTTCACAATTTCAAAAACCATCCCCATGAAACAAAGTACTCTGCTTAAGGTTTGTCTTGTTATGATCGTTTTGGCCTGGGTTTATATATCTCAAGGTCAAAATCAACAGCGTATACCACGCGAAAAAATGAAGTCACTTCTTCCGGTGGTTATGATTTCAGAATCAGATCCGGATTATCAGTGTCAGGTAAATGCCCAGTATTCATTAGAAATGCATCAGTTTCAGCCCAGTTTCAAAACAATGTTGTTACAAGCACCGGTTTTTGGAGAAAAAGTTGATAAACTTGAGGTAACTTTGAATGAAAAGGTAACGATTAATGCGTATCGTGATCCAAGATTTTCATTAGAAGACCTTCAAAAAAGCTCTCGAGTGGATCTTTTTTACAAGATAAAGAAAGAATCTTCTGGGAAAAAATATATGATGTTATATTGCAAACCAAAAGATGCTTCATAAGCAAGTAAAGAAGTTACCCGTAAAAGCATGACGAATTTTTCGGCATGCTTTTTTTTTGCATTTAAAAAAAATAATTGTTTATAATATATTTCATATCATGAAGAGTATTCGAAACACACTGCGTTCTTTACGTAAAATCTTTTTCTTTTAAAAAGAAAAAGATTGTTTCTGTTCGACAAAAAAATCAGATGAAGTAATCAGCGAAGATCATCGGCAGTAGTAAAAACAAAGAAGGTAGGTACAGCAACATTTAGTTTTGGAGCTTCTGCAGTTCGTGCAAATGATGGATTATGGACTGATATATTAAGTCAAAAAACAGGAGTAAGTATTACTGTAAATGAAGCGATTCCAAAACCTCTTGAGCCAGAACCTGTGGTACCTCAAAACATTGTTCCATAAGTAGCTCCTCTAGACTCATCAGATCTCAATTTCTTTGAAATAATCTCACCAACTCATCCAGATCAGTCACTATGGTATGCATCAAACAATATTGATTTGAAGTGACCCCTCTCAAAAGGTGTTACTGGAATTCGTATGACATTGGATAGTAAACCAGATACTGAGTTGTTAGGAAAAATTGAAAAACCTATTGCTTCTCGAAATATTAAAGGATTAAAAGATGGAAGTTCTTATTTCCATGTACAACAAATAGCAGCTGGTAAATCATCTCAAGTCGCACATTTTGCTATTAACGTTGATACTGCGGGCACCCTTTAATACAGATGCTCATGTGTATCGAAATGAAAACAATCAACTTATTATTGATTTACAGGCAGATGATAGTACCTCAGGCGTTGATTATTTCCAAGTAGTGCTTGGATGGAAATGATCTTGGTAAAATTGCAGCATTAAGTGGAAAAGCTCAATTTGTATTACCGGATAATACTCCTATTGGAAAACATGTACTTGAAATAGGTGCTTATGATTTTGCGCGCAATAAACAAGATGTTGTTTTACCAATTACGGTAGAACCATTTATGCCACCAATGGTTACTGTTTCTATTAAAAATATTGTAATAGGAGGCATGATGACTATTTCGGGTGAAAAATCAGGAATCAATCAAGTGATGATATTCATCCCAAACATGATGAATCATATCACCGGTGAGTATAAAAATACTGCTTGCAATATAGGGGTGAATCCAAGAAATGTTGTTAATACTTGCACCTAATATATTACCCAAGATCATTCCAACAATCCATGTTCCTGTTACTGAAATAAATGCAATAAGGATTTTATGGTTTTTTGATAGTGAAAATGGAGCGATAAGTCCAAGGATAATAATATATAAAACAGGCTGGCGTACGATTTCGTGAATTATCATTACCAAAAACGTATTTGCCTCATTAATCATTGAGAGACTTGTTCCGTCGATAATAGAATGAGTGGTGTTTAAGAGGGAAAATAATCCAAAGGTTGCCCAAAATCCCCAATTCTTAAGATGGTTACTACAGGTAAGCTTACCAAATAAATATCCTATAATCAGAAAGATTGGGATTATACCAATATTTCCCAATTCTCCCCAAGATTGGTAAATAATGAGCCCAAAAGCAATAATCAAAAGGCTTATTTTTGCCCAAAAAAGAGACGTTTTTTTCATGAATATAATTATGGAACATTTTATATTCTTAAGCAAATTTCGAGTAAAAAACTATTTTTAGGCTAAAATATAAAATCCTTATAAAATAAGGCTTATTTACCAAAAAAGTGCAAAATACCACAAAAAAGTCTTGACAGCAAGGTTTCAATATGCTAGACTATATTCAGTCCTGAAGTTCAGGGCATTTTTAATCCAAAGGATATTTTATCTTAAGGATTTATCCAGTTATGACGTTTGATGAAGCGTAATCATCAATTATGCCGAAAAATTTCAATGCTTTTCGTCACGTGGCGCTAGGATATGTCCTCATTGTCGGTCTTGCAATCGGATTAATAACCCCGATTGTGCAAGCAGAGGCTCCACATGACACGTTATATACAACTGAAAACAGTATTGTAGATGGTCTTACACAGGCCGAGCGTGCTGCTAAAATCGACCAATTATTCCTCAGTCGTGGAAACCCACTTGCAGGATATGGTCTCGCGATGGTCCAAGCAGCGGACAAATATAAACTCAATTGGAAATTGCTACCAGCATTATCCATAATTGAATCAAACGGTGGGTCAATGTTATGTAAAAACCCGAAAGGAGCATGGAATCCATTTGGATATGGATCCTGCAAAATTGGTTTTACTGATTTTAACCATGCGATTGATGTTGTTGCTAAAAATCTTGGGGGACATAATCCCACTACAGAGAAATATTATAAAGATAAGACAATCGAACAGATTATCGATGCTTATAACCCTCCGTCAGTTCGTCACGATTACCGTCAATTGGTAATTTGGGCAATGAACAAGATTGAGTCAACAGAAATTCCTACTTCATCTAAGCAATTAGCAATGAATAAGTAATTTCAAATAAAATTTCCCCGTAAGGGGATTTTTTATATGAAAAAACTACATCATGTTATAAAATTATTAATATAAAATATAACATGATGTAGTATGAGCTTTTTACTAAAGATCATCGGGAGGTATATCTGCCTGAAGTTCCTTTTCGTGATTTGCTGCCTCTTTCAATATTTTGTTTACCTCACGAACACTGGTCTTTATTTCTCGAATAGACAAATGCTTATTTTTAGCATGTACTGTATCTACAAGCCAATCAAAAAATAAATCTCGCCATTTTTTAAAATCTTTTTCATCGAATCCCATGAATGCAGCAAAAATTTTCCTTATCTCCGAATTGTTATACGTTGTGGTAATCCAAGTAGAAAGTCTCAAAAGTTCAGATTCTCTGTTCATAGAATGAGTTTTTTGTTCGAATTAAATAATATCATAAAATAAATAATCGGTCAAAATATTGCTTTCATCTGTGGATAACGCAAGTATGATAGAATGAGTGTGAAGGGGAGCTTATCAACCCCTTCACGTTCTCTATGTTACATATACAAACAAAAGGACTTCATATGGAATTAACTGAAGCGATTGAAAATTACGTAGACGAAAAATTGCTTGCACTTGAAAAATTTATTCATCCAAATGCTCATATTGCTGTAGAGGTTGGAAAACCATCAAAACATCATAAAAAAGGTGACGATGTGTTTCAGGCAGAAATTACCGTAGATAGTAATGGGCAAACATATTTTATTCAGATATTAGATGGAGAATTATACTCAGCAATTGATCGTGCTCGTGATGAAATGATTGAATTGATAAAACAAGGAAAAGGAAAACGTCAGACATTATTAAAAAAAGGTCGCATGATGCTCAAAGATTTACAGCGAAAAGGATTTTATGGATGGAACAAATAATAAGGCAAATATTATACTCGTTACAAGTATTATCATTATCACCATTGTTCTGGTACTCGTGATGAAAAAAGCTGATCAGACTGATCAGACATCATTACCAACATCAATAGATACTCTACAACTAGATCAAACAGAAACAAGACCAGTTTCGCAAACATTACCTAAAAAAACTATGGAATCAACACAAGAAATAACAACAACTGCATCAGGATTACAATATAAAGTTATTACCGAAGGTGCTGGACCAAAACCGACAGCAGCACAGACCGTTCGAGTTCACTATGAAGGAAAATTGGAAGACGGAACTATTTTTGATAGTTCTTATAAACGAGGAGAACCAATTGAATTTGGGTTGAATCAGGTAATTAAGGGTTGGACAGAAGGATTACAATTAATGTCAGTAGGATCCGTTTACGAATTAATTATTCCAGGAAATTTAGCCTATGGAGCAAATGGAATTCCAGGAGTTATTCCTCCGAACGCTACACTTATTTTTAAAGTAGAATTATTAGGAATTAAATAATCCCCACTCATCCACACCCCGCATTTGCGGGGTTTGTCTTTTTCTAATA
>CAZJXT010000008.1:0-17261 GCA_964550225.1 uncultured Candidatus Saccharibacteria bacterium | reverse complement strand
TATTAGAAAAAGACAAACCCCGCAAATGCGGGGTGTGGATGAGTGGGGATTATTTTTATAAATCAAATGATTTATTAATGAGTCCGTGTCGAGCACTCATTACTGATGAAGTATAAATTTTTGTATACGTACCATCATCATTTTTCTGCTCAATCGTAATATAATAATCTGCTTTTGGAACAAGTACATAATACCCTCCTAGATCACTTGTTACTTTGTGAGCAATTTCTCGATTTAAGGTTACTCCAAATACTCGAACAATGGCACCTTGAAGAGGTTTACCATTTTTTGTAATTTTACCAGGATGCACAGCTCCCCATCCCATAATTTGAACAAGTGCAATTACGAGATATACTCCAAGAATTACAATGTTCCACCATACTGGATAAAAATAAGTAATAACAATTGAAACGAAAAATCCAATCGCAAACAATGTTGAAAATAGCCACGCAGAAAGTTTTGGATTTTTTGTAAACCATCTCATGATGTTCATACGACGTTTTTCTTCTTGGTTCCAATCTGTCTCTAATGCATCCATAGGAATATTCCATGTGACAACTTGCTCATCATTTTCAACAGTAAACACATCTCCGAAATATAGGTGATCATATATTTCATCCTGCGTCTTTCCTGCAAGAATTGTCGATGGGAATTGATAATGCGTTTTATTGGCAACTAATTTATATGATCCTTTTTTCAATACAAATCCATAACGCCCTTCCATATCGGTAATCATGTTTACAATTTCTTGACCCGTAGCCATATCGATTACTGATACGTATGCCGGATCAAGAGGTTCTTTTGTTTTTGAATCATATACTATTCCTCGCATTTTTTTACGTGCAAGTAAAAATGTCAAAAGAATATTTGCAAACCGCGGAGCAAGACCTGGAAGGCTTGATGCAACTCCTACTGCAGCAATAATAGTAACCGCTGTTTGTATTACGCGCTCTGTTTGAATATCTGAAAATCTTTTTTGAATATCAGCTGCTGTAATTTGTGGAAAAAATGGTTTGAGAGGTAATCCTCCTATCATCGATCCAGATGATCCACTCGATCCTCCTGAGCCCCCACCTCCTGAATTAGTTGGTATAGGTGATGGAGAAACAGGGCCTGGTGCAGGTACTACAGGTGATGTAATAGGTGAAACTACAGGAGCAACTACTGACGGAGATGAGCCTGAATGAGTTCCTGGCGTAGGTTCTGGATCAGGTGTAGGTTCAGGTGCTGGATTTGATCCACACCCCGACCACGTTGTCTGAAGTCCAGGATGTGTTCCGTCCGATGAAGAGAGATCATACCATCCACCATGAACACCAGAAACCCAAATTTGTCCTGAAATTACACCTGTTGTGAGATTAATATTTGGTTGAACCGTTACTCCTGTTGGTGCAAAATTAATCCAACCTCCTATTGATGACCAGGCCTTTCCACCAAGAACTCCTGTTGTACAGTTTACTGTGACTCCTGATCCTGTAGGTTGTAAATTAATCCACCCTAATGACTCGCCCCAAATATGTCCTTGGATTTCCGTATCATATATAATCGCACCAGATCCTGTTGGTTTCCAATTGATAAAATCATCTGTTCCATTATTATCAATATCAACCCCAATAGCTTGAGAATATTTTTGACTATCCACAATATTAGAAAGAGGAACAGCATATGATGAACGAGCCGTAAAAAAAACTATTCCTACAAAAATACTTGTTATTATCTTTTTTATAGTTAAATGATTATTCATAATTATAATAATGAAGGAATTGCAAGATTGATAAAAAAGGAAATAATTGGATCGACTAGTGATCCAGCAAGAAATATTACAAGGATTATTATAACAATTCCATATTGTTGCATCAAGGAATTTGACCATTTTTGATACCAAGGAAATATCGCTCCAACAACATGATGTCCATCAAGTGGTGGAACAGGAATTAAATTAAATACGGCTAATGCAATATTGACCACTACAATCGTTGCAATACTGTATTGTAATGATGATGTAATCATCAAAGATGGAATACGTAAAATAATTGCACCAATTATTGCAAAAATACTATTTATTGACGGTCCAGCAATAGCAACGAGAGCTTCTCCCCATCGTTTATTTTTAAAAAATTGCGGATTAAAAGGAATTGGTTTTGCCCAACCAATAATAAAACCTGATCCAGAAATAATACAAAGTAATGGTACAAAAAAAGAACCTATCCATTCTAAATGACGAATCGGATTGATCGTAAGTCTTCCTGAGAGTCGTGCAGTTGGATCTCCTAACCAGTGAGCAACGGTTCCATGAGCAAGCTCGTGGAACATAATTGAGCAGATAAGAATTGCGATAGAAAAAATTGTTGTAACAAAATCCATATACGTTATAGTATAGCATAGAGTATGAACATACATCGTAAATTTATCCCATCATTGATTGGAATTATTCTATCTCTCGGTATTTTAGGAAGTACGTTATTTTTTACATTTCAGAAAAAAACCATCGATACAAATATTTTAAGTGTTTCTTTTTTAGATGTAGGTCAAGGTGATGCCATCTATATTCTCGCTCCTAATGGAAATGACGTATTAATTGATGGTGGACCTCACGAAGGAATCAGTCCTCTATTACGATCAGTAATGCCATTATTTGATAACGATATTGATATCGTTATTGCAACCCATCCTGACAAAGATCACATTGCCGGACTTGCGCAAGTGTTTGAAGATTTTCAAGTAAACACATTCATTGATTCAGAAATACGGTCTGGGACTTCATTTGATAAAAAACTTCACACATTTGTAATAGATGAACCTAATAGCGAATCCATTATTGCGCGAAGCGGTGAACGTTTTATTCTTGATGAAATACATGGGGTATATCTTGATATTTTATATCCTTATGAAAATACTTTACATGTTTCAGATACGAACAGTGCATCAATTGTTGCAAAACTGACATATGGAAATACTAGTTTCCTATTAACTGGAGACGCTCCTATTGCAACCGAGGATTTTTTAATAAAAAATGAAAAACAAAATCTAGATATTGATGTACTCAAACTTGGACATCATGGATCGAAAACTTCAACGAGTGATGCTTTTTTAGAAGCAACTACGCCAATCTATGCAGTAGTTTCTGCTGGAAAAAATAATAGCTACCATCATCCCCATGCGAGCGTTATCAATCGAGTGCGCAATCATGGTGCTACCATACTTTCTACTATAGATTCTGGTACAATCACATTCTCAACTGATGGGGTTACATTATGGAAAAAATAAAAACCACATAACGTGGTTTTTATTTAGATAAGATCAGCATCTTTCAAAGCTTGAAATACTCCTTTCTTTGCTACGGTCTTCATTCCTTTTGTAGAAATAGTAAGAGTAATTTTTTTATCAAGTTCAGGAACAAAATATGTTTTTGTCTGAAGGTTTGCATAACGACGTCGAGTACCAGTTGGGTTAAATTTGGTAGCACGAACACGGTTAGAGTATCCCCCACCTACGATTGATGATTTTCCAGTTATTGCACATTGCTTTGCCATAGTGGACCTAGATTATCATAGATATGATATAATTGCAAGCATGAAACACTACGAACCAAAAAACTATACTCTGTCAGGACTTCACGGTATTTCTGATCAAAATATTGCTGAACACATAAAGCTTTATCAAGGATATGTAAAAAACACCAATCTCATAATGGACCGCATTACAGAATATTCTACAGATACTGAAAAATATGCTTATGAGTTAGGTGAATTACAGCGACGCTTTTCATTTGAATATAACGGAATGAAAAATCATGAATATTACTTCGAACAATTAGTTGCCGGATCGCGACCACTTGATACGACCAGCTCTCTTGCGCAAAAAATAAACGAATCATTTGGATCATTTGATGGATTCATTACTCGATTTAAAACTATTGCCATGACCCGCGGTATTGGTTGGGCAATTCTCTACCGAGACGTTTCAACTAATCAATTAGTTACTGCATGGGTAGATGAACAACACCTTGGGCAATTAAATTCTGCGCAATTTATTTTTGGAATTGATATGTGGGAACATGCCTATGTAGCTGACTATCAACCGAGTGGAAAAAAACAATATATTGAAGATTATTTGAACCAAGTAAATTGGGAAACTATTGCGCAGCGATTTTTCTAAATCATGTCATTTTCTTTATCAGAAAAAATTGAAAAATGTTTTCGTATTACCCCCGAGCAAAAAAAGGCTCTGGGGCGTTTGCGTATCACAACCATTTCAGATCTACTCTATCATTTTCCTGTTCGCTATAGTGATATGTCGAGTGTTACCAGTATTTCCTCGGCAAAATCTGGATCATTAGTGACCCTGTATGGAAAACTATCAAAACTTGAAACAAAGAAAGGTTTTAAAACAAAAGTTCCTATGTCGACCGGAATCCTCGAAGATTTTTCTGGTGAAAAAATAAAAATTATATGGATGCATCAAGCATATCTTGCAAAGATGTTTCATGATGGTGATACGGTAAAACTTACCGGAAAAATTTCTGATGGAAAATACGGCAAGTCACTTATCAATCCAGAAATCGAACGAGCACCAGATATGCCTATTGATGTGCATCATTCACTATTCGAAGAAGTGTCTAATTCCCCCTCTTTCAGAGGCGGGCGAGAGGTATTCGGTTATCCCGTATATCCAGAAACTCGTGGTATCACCAGTAAATGGATCTATCACGCTATTCAAAAAATTTTAAAAGAAAAAGCTCATGAACATTTAATTGATCCAATTCCTGAGCTCCTCTTAAAAAAATATAAACTCCCTAAAATTACCACTGCACTTATTTGGATTCATAGCCCAGAAAAGCAAGAGCATGCTGATGTGGCAAAAAAACGTTTTGCTTTTGAAGAAATTTTTCTCATTCAGCTTCATCGGCAACATATTCGTGCTGAATATAATGAATTATTTTCATATCGCCTAAAAATAAATCCTGACGACATTGCAGATTTTATTAATCGTTTTCCTTTTCAACCAACAAAATCTCAACAATCTGCAATTGATACCATTCTCAAAGATTTCCAAATGGATAAACCTATGTCTCGTCTCATCGAAGGAGATGTAGGATCAGGAAAAACATTTGTTGCTGCAACCGTTGCTTACGCGACAATTAAAAATCGTCCCGCGGGTCAAGAATTTGGAAATCTCCAAGTTGCTTATATGGCACCCACCGAAGTTCTTGCTACGCAACTCTTTGAAAACTTTATCGAGTATTTCAAGCACACAGGAATTTCAATTGGACTCATCACAGGAAGCGGTTGCAGAAAATTTCCTACAAAAATCGCATCTGCGCAAAAACCTTGGACTGAAATTTCACGAACTCAATTATTAAAATGGATTAAAAATGGCGAAATTCCCATTGTGATTGGAACTCATGCGCTCATTCAAAAATCAGTTGAGTTTGAAGATTTAGGACTTGTGATTATTGATGAGCAACATCGATTTGGTACGAATCAACGAATGAAACTTGCAAAAAAAGAAGGGCATGCTCCTCATTACTTATCAATGACAGCAACCCCAATTCCACGAACACTTGCATTGACACTGTACGGAGATTTGGATCTTACGGTTATCGATCAAATGCCAAACGGTCGTAAACCAGTCATTACAGAAATTGTGGCAAATGTTGAAGAAAAAAGAAATACTGCCTATGAAAAAATAAAACATGAACTCAACCGAGGTCGCCAGGCGTATGTTATTTGTCCTCGCATTGATGAACCAGATCCTGAAACTGAGCAAAAACTTAATCTCAAAAGTGTTACCGCTGAAGCAAAACGTCTCGGCGAAACGATTTTTAAAAATTATAGAATTGGTATCATGCACAGTAAAATGACTCCTGCCAAAAAAGACATCGTTATGAAGCAGTTTGCAAATCACGATATTGATATTTTAATTTCAACATCTGTTGTCGAAGTAGGAGTCAATGTTCCTAATGCTACTAATATTATTATCGAAGGAGCCGAGCGATTCGGTCTGGCACAACTGCATCAATTACGTGGTCGTGTGATTCGAGGAAATCATCAAGCCTACTGTTATTTGTTTGCTGATGCAAAATCACAAAAAACAACCGATCGATTAAAGGCGTTTGTGCAAGCAAAAAATGGATTCGAGCTTGCTGAACTCGATTTAGCACAGCGTGGATCGGGCGATCTTGCTGGGCTCAAACAATGGGGTATCACCGATATTGGTATGGATGCTATTAAAAATATTAAAATGGTAGAATTTGCACGTAATGAAGCACGTGACATTATTGCACACGACCCCCTTCTGGAGCATTATCCTGTTTTGCAGCAAATAATCAATCAAAAAGATTTTGAAATACATCTTGAATAAACAAAAAAGCGCTAGTGCGCTTTTTTGTTTCCAAATAATGATCGGAATGATTCCCAGGCTGATTTCACTGAACCTTTGAATGATTCACGGATTATTGAGCCAGATGATTTTCGAGCTTCTATTTGTTTTTCAACTTCTGTTTTTGTAGATTCTTTTACTAATTCTCGATCTGTTTTAAACGAGTCGTGAATTGATTTCATTGATGCTTGAAAATTTGTTTTTGCTGTTTCTGATGCAACCCCAGCCGCACAATCAGCTTTTGCTTTTGCAATAGCAGCGTCTACTTGTGTTTTTACAGCACCAACCAATGTATCAATTTCTCCTCGGTGTTCAGATCGAATTTGATCCATGTTCCCACGGAATTCAGTTACCAATGCACCAAAATCTCCATTTTTACTATCAACAGCATTTTGCATTGCTGTTTGAGCTGCAACCAAAGCTGCTTTTTGTTCATCGGTTAATTCTTTTTCAGAAAACTTTGCAACCTTTCCATCTCGTTTTGCAAGCATTTCAGTCATTTTAGATGCTCGTTTTTCATCAATTTGTTTTCGAATTTCAGAAATTTTTTCATCACGCTCTGTACGTTTTACTTCAATCTTGCCAGATTTGTCTTCCCATTTTGTTAATGCTTTAAAATCTTCACTTTGAATAAGCGTACAAAAATCTGCTGCTGGCTTAGGTTTTTTATCTGACCCTTTATCAGCAAATGCTGCAAAAGGAGTAGCGAACACCATTCCTGCGATTGCTAAACTCGTCAATGTTTTTGAATAAATATGTTTCATAGGTAAAGTATATCTCATTAAAATAATTATTAATAGTCGATTATGACATTGTTATTTTTATCAATTGATCAAGGGTCTTATCAATATTCTCGACTTGCGCACTATCTTCTTCGTCGAGAATGGTAAGTTCTTGATCACTTTCTTGATGTAACAATTCATAATGACTTTGAATGGTTTGATAGTTACGATAGGTTGTAGGTACCACCGCAATGATGAGTACGAACACTCCTACCAATGAACCAATCATAAAACCATTTGGGAAAAAATGACTCAAAACCCTTCCCTGCTTTGTATAACGAGCGGGAATATTTTTTGTGACATGATCAAACACGGGACGGAATTCGTCTCGCGATGGAACACATAAAGAACTCGCAGAACGAGTAAGAAGTGTTTCTATAACATTTTCTTCGTGGTTATGAATTGTTTTCATATTGTTTTCTATACGTTGTCGTATAAATGTCTTGGAGTTTTTTAATACTGCGAGAAACAATTTTACGAATCGCTGATTCTTGTTTATCGACAAGGTCCGCAATCTCGGCATATTCTTTTTCTTGAATATAGCGCAACATTACGATTTCGCGATCATCTTCGGGTAAATGACCAAGGAGGGTTGTGACAAAATGCTGTTCGTGTAGTGTTCCCACATGGTGTTCTGGCGAATACCCACCATCAGGAATGATTTCGAATAATTCTTGTTCCAATGAAAGAGTTTTTTTCTTTTTCCTTGAATCAATAATTTCATGACGAGCCGAAACGTATAATAGTTTGTAGATTTCTGTAACTGAACGATCTGAGTATTTCATAAACACCTTCATGAATACCTGCTGAATAATATCCATCGTCAATTCACGATCTCGGACACGCCAAAAAACGTATTTGTACAAGGGTGTAAACATTTCGGTATAAACCGTTTCAAAATCCATATCCCCCATTATAACGCATTATGAAAGATTTTGTGACATGGTATAGTAGTACCATGAAAAAATCAGTCGTAATTATTACTCATAACGAAGCACTGTCTATTAAAAAATGTATTCAATCAATCCTTGAGCAAACTATTCCTGCAGATGAGATTGTGGTAGTTGTTCATAATAGTACTGACAATACTCTCAATATTGTGAAATCTTTTTCAGATCCAACAATTATTATCGATGACTATCGAGGACCGTCTGGAATTATTCATGCACGCCTTCGTGGAATAGCGCAAGCCACAGGAGATGTTATTTTTTGTATCGATGGTGATACTTTTGCTCAAAAGAATTGGATCGAAACGCTGAATAAAAATCTGGAAAATACTCACGTTTCACTAGCAGGATCATCAGTAGTAGTTTCTGGAACATTTTTCTGGATGATAGGATCACCACTAAACAGATTGTTTGGATATTTAGATTCGAATAAAACAGGATGGGTCTGGGGGGCAAGTTTTGCATTTCGAAGTAAACATAAAGAACAGGTTCTTCAATTTTTAGAAGATTCAATACAGGTAACAAAAATATTAGGTATGAATCGGAATCCTGATGATTATTGGCTTGCGCTTAATATGCAAACTTTGGGACAAGTTGCCTATACAACTAAAACAAAAGTTTTTGCAAAATCAAAACAACTTACTACTCGTGAATGTTTTGCGAGAAATAGGAGCGATGTCGCTAACGGAAAAAAGATGCTTGGGTATTTTAAAAAAATTAAAAATCTCACTTAGGTGTGCATCTGCCTGGACTCGAACCAGGGACCACCGAGGTATAAGCTCGGAGCTCTAACCAACTGAGCTACAGATGCAAGTAGTTGCATACTACCCTATTTAGAAAACTTTTTCAAACGAAAAACACCCTAGGGTGTTTTTGTTTTTGGAATAATTCCAAACTGTCGAATAATCCTATTATATTCATCTTGTTCAAGGGTTTCTACTTCGAGCAATTTTGCAACAAGAGCCTCGAGTGCATCTTTGTATTTTGCTAAATATTCTTCTGCACGTTTTAATGACTGGTGCATAATCGCAGAAACCTCTTCATCAATTTTTTCTTCAAGTTTCGGAGAATATTGTCGTGACTGGGTTGCATCCTCACCAAAAATCCCCTTTCCAGTTCCATCATAAGCAACCGGCCCCAACAGATCAGACATTCCCCATTTGGTTACCATGTTGCGCGCGAGCTTTGTGGCAACCTGTAAATCATTTGATGGTCCTGTCGTAACATCACCAAAAATCATTTTTTCAACCGCATATCCGCCAAGAGTTACCGTAATATCATCGAGAAATTGATTTCTTGTTTCAAGTTTTCGATCTTCTAATGGAATGTTCATGGTATACCCTCCTGCAAATCCTCGAGGAATGATGGTTACTTTATGAACTGGATCTGCATGCTCAAGAACTGATCCAAGGATGGCGTGCCCTGCCTCGTGATACGCAACAAGTTTTCTTTCGCGTTCGGTGTGTAGATGTGATTTTCGTTCAGGTCCTACCATCACCTTTTCAACGGATTGTAACAAATCAAGTTGAGTAATTTTTTTGCGATCGTATCGTGCTGCTAAAATAGCTGCTTCATTCATTACTGACTCAAGCTCTGCTCCAGAAAATCCTGGAGTACGTGCAGCAACTACCGATAAATCAATTTCTTCTTCAAGAGGTTTTTCATGGGCATGTAATGATAAAATTTGTTCACGCGCTTTTCGATCAGGAAGGGTCAAATATACCCGACGATCAAAGCGTCCTGGTCGCAACAATGCAGTATCCAACACATCAGCTCGGTTCGTTGCTGCCATAACTACTACTTTTTCGGTGGGTTCAAATCCATCCATTTCAACAAGAATTTGATTGAGTGTTTGTTCACGCTCATCATTTCCTCCTCCAATCCCTACTCCTCGAGATCGTCCTACAGCATCAATTTCATCGATGAAAATAATTGCTGGTGACATTTGTTTTGCTTGTTCAAATAAATCACGCACCCGTGACGCTCCAACTCCTACAAACATTTCTACGAATTCAGAACCTGACAAGTGGAAAAATGGAACACCTGCTTCACCTGCAACCGCTCGTGCTAATAACGTCTTTCCTGTTCCCGGATTTCCAGTCAACAATACTCCTTTGGGAATTTTTGCACCCACTTCGAAAAACTTCTTTGGATTTTTCAAAAAATCGACTACTTCCATTAATTCTTGTTTTGCTTCTTCATTCCCTGCAACTTGGGCAAAAGTTATTTTATTTTTATCATCAGGATTTGTAATGCGCGCTTTTGATTGACCAAACGACATCGCTTTCATACCACCCCCAGCACCACGCATTTGTGCAAATAAAAACCAGATAAAGAACCCCATGAAAAGTACCGGTATAATAATTGGTAATAGTGTAATAAGCCAAAAACCAATTCCTGATTCATTTTTAATAATGATTTGTGTTTTTGCAAGAGCTTCTGCAGTTACTCCATAGTTGTTCAATGTTTCAGTAATACCTGTCTCTGCTTCTTTTTGAGAAACTTTTTTTGAATCATCTGTTGCAATAATATTTAACATAGCCCCTTTGACGGTAATTGTTTTTACTTGACCCGCATTCACCATCTGAGCTACTTGAGACAAGGTGATGTCTTCTACTTTATTTTTATTTTCTACAATCAAAGAATACAGACCTGATAATCCTGCAAAAATTAAAACTGCCACAATGATCTGCTCAAAAAAACCAAGTTTCATATTCTTTCCTTTCTTTTTTTTATGATCTGCCATAGTTTGTTCATTATACAGAAAAATGGAAGATTTACAAAAAATTTGCTATAGTTCGTACTGTGAAACCTTATGTTCAAAATACCAAGGCCGGATTTCATTATGAAACCCTCGAAACATTCGAGGCTGGTTTAGTATTGCTCGGACCTGAGGTAAAATCACTACGATTAGGACATGCAACTATTTCAGAATCTTTTATTGTACTTGAGGATGGTGAGCTTTTTTTGGTAAAAGCCTATATCGCTCCGTATCAATTAAAAAATCAGGTAGGCTATGATTCCTATCGAAAACGGAAACTCCTTATTTCTAAAAAACAACGCGACCAATTACTACAACGCAAAAAGGAATCTGGATTGACTTTGATACCTCTCGCGCTGTACGATAAAGGTCGTTTTCTGAAACTCCAATTCGCACTCGCAAAAGGAAAACAAAAGCATGACAAACGGAATGCAATTAAAGACCGTGATGCAAAACGTGAATTGGGACGACTCATGAAATCATAATTTGGGGATGACAGGCTTCGACAGATGACTCCTCTTGCTTTACGCATACCGAGTATTCGAGAACCTCGTAAAACTTCTCGAAGAATTGAAGTGCTAAATCATTCAAATCTCCTTACGCATTTTCTATGCGTCAAGCAGTTTTTGCCTAACCTTTACGCTTAGGCACGGATACCTCGCAAATTCTGTGAGTGGGTGTTATCTGTCATATCATCAGGATAGAATCATTGCATGTTAACGCAGTGATTTGAAATAAATAACTCGGTCATGAATATGTGTTTGATTGTTTAAGAATATTCATACTTAAAACCTCACCTAGCAAGGTGAAGCAAAAATAATCTATGTATGTAGATCTAGATCAAGACCCATCTTGGACGGCGGTTCAATTCCGCCCATCTCCACAAAAAAAATCCCAAATGTGATTACGTTTGGGATTTTTAATTTATTTTTACTAATCAACAGTAATCATGATAGGTAGATGAATAATATGATCACGAATATTATTGAGTTTAGTAATATTTTCAGTATCTTTTATTGGATCGAGAGCTATCCAATCACCAGGAATCTGGTTTACTGAATCATTTGGAATGAATAATGAACTATCTGTTTCCCATTTTTGAAAAACTTCCCACGTTTCATTTTTTATATGAAATCGCGCATTATGATAAATACTTTCAGGAATTTTTCTCACAAATGGATCAACGGTACTGGTTCGATGTTTTAAAATAACAGAATAATATTCGTAATCCATTATTTTTTTACTAGAATCTTTTTTTCGTGAAAAAAAGGTAGTAATAGCAATATACGAAGATATTGCAAAGAAGATGAATCTATTACGTATCATAACGGTTCTGTTTTAGTTTACTTTGAAAATACCACACCTTTTCTCAAAAATCAATAAACCCCATCTCGAGGGTTTATTGCTATGATTTTCTACTTTCAGTTTTTAATGACCAGCCATCAATTAATGCCTTGTCAAGATTTTTATATTTTACCTCTTTTTCTTCTCCGTTTTTTGTAACAACAACCTTGTCATTGCGTTCAAAATGTGAACCATCTGATTTTTTCATAGCAACCTGTGAAACAAGTGACGTTGGTTGATTTTCTGAAGCTGACTGCAGATGATTTATTTCTATATTTTGTATAATATCGGCAATTTGAAGTAAATAATTTTCTTCGAGCTCTCGAAAGAGTTTGAGACCTTCTCGCTTATATTCAACAACAGGTTCTCGTTGACCATATGAACGCAAATTTACTGCTGCACGAGCGTGATCCATCATTTGTAAATGATCTGTCCATAATCGATCAATGACCACCATAGCAATTCGTCGCAATGTTTCCATCCATACTGATTCACCAATTGAATCTATTTTTGTAAGAACTCGATTACGTTGAATGTCATCAAGTTTTGAAAATATATCATTTTTCAAATCTTCCAAATAAGTTAGATCGTTATTCAATAATCGATTTCTCCGCTTATAAACAGCCATACGTTGTACTGATAATACATCATCATATGACAAAATATTTTTACGAGAATCAAAATTAAATCCTTCAATTTTTTCTTGAGCTGATTCTAAAGATCGTGCAATAAATCCGTGTTGGATTGGCTCATCTTCTGCAAGTCCTAAACTTCCAATCATTCCCTTTACAGCATCTCCTCCAAAAACTCTCATTAAATCGTCATCAAGTGATACATAAAATTGTGTTTCTCCAGGATCTCCTTGACGACCTGCGCGTCCTCGTAATTGATTATCAATACGACGTGCCTCATGACGCTCCGTACCAATTACATATAATCCTCCAAGATTTTTTACTTCAACATAAGAATCCTCATTAAAAGGAATACCTCCTAATTTAATATCAACCCCACGACCAGCCATGTTTGTTGCAATCACCACAGAACCTTTACGTCCAGCATTTGCAATAACCTCTGCTTCTCGATCATGATTTTTTGCATTTAATACCTCATGTGGAATTCCCTCACTACGCAAGTATGCAGAAAGAAGTTCATTTTTTTCTACAGACACCGTACCGATCAATACAGGCTGTCCTTTTTCATGAAGTTCTTTTACTTTGCGTGCGATTGCCTTAAATTTTCCTGCTTCACTTTGAAAAATAAGATCCGTATGATCAATACGAGCAATAGGACGATGTGTCGGAATGGTAATCACCTCAACTCCATACACTTTACCAAATTCTTCTGCTGATGTTTTCGCAGTTCCTGTCATTCCTGAAAGTGTTTTGTAAAATTTGAAATAATTTTGATACGTAATTGACGCCATCGTTCGAGATTCTTGCTTAATCGCAACACCTTCTTTTGCTTCGATTGCTTGATGTAAACCATCAGAATAGCGACGTCCTTCTTGCATACGTCCTGTAAATGAATCTACGATAATAATTTCACCCCCCCGAACAACATATTCTTTATCTTTGATAAATAATGCTTTTGCTCGCACCGCTGTTTCAATATGGTGAATCATCGTAACATGTGCAGCGCTATAGAGATTTTCAATACCTAACAATTGTTCGACATGACTAATTCCTGCATCAGTTAATTGAATAGCGCGATATTTTTCATCCAACGTGTAATCTTTTTCTAATTGTAATTGCTGTGCAATTCGTGCACATGTTTTGTATGTTTCACTCGCATCTTCAGCGGGACCTGATAAAATCAATGGTACTCGTGCTTCGTCAATCAAAATAGAATCTACCTCATCTACTAAAGCAAAGAAATGTTCTCGCTGTACAACATTTTTGATATCAACTTGAGTATTATCTCGTAAATAATCAAAACCATACTCACTATTTGTTCCATAGGTAATATCAGCCATATACGCTTCTTTACGAGAGCAGGGTTTCAAGAATTTTTCAAACACATGATATTCTTGTGCATCATCTGTTTGAGGATCTGGATTTTCTATTATTGGATTATAAAGATATGATTTTCCAAGATTATTTAAAATACCTGTAGTCATTCCGAGAAAATGATACACCTGCCCCATTTGTTCAGCATCACGTCGCGCAAGATAATCATTTACGGTTACCACATGCACTCCTTTTCCAAAAAGAGCATTCGTATACGCCGCAAGAGTTGCTACAAGTGTTTTTCCTTCTCCAGTTCGCATCTCTGCAATTTTTCCTTTACACAATGCAAGCCCTCCAATAAGTTGTACATCAAAATGTCGTTCTTGACGCATACGTTTTGATGCTTCACGCACTAATGCAAAAGCCTCAGGGATAATTTCATCAAGCGAAGCCCCTGTTGCGATACGATCTTTTAATTCTTTAGTTTTTACAGGAAAATCAGCATCTGATAATGCAATCATTGCTGGCTCTAATTCATTAATCTGTGCAACGATTGGATTTGCATATTTCAAAAATCGTGAGCTATCATCTCCAAACACCTTGTTAAGCCATTCTTTCATAGGACTGTACTATATCATAAAATCTATTGTTTTTCCATCTAAAAAAATAAAACCCTTTAGGGTTTTATTTAAAAAACTATGCTCGTTTTTTAGAAGATTTCTTAGCTGCTTTTTTAACAGCTTTTTTAACTGCTTTTTTAGCAACTTTCTTTTTAGCTTTTTTAACTGCCATATAATTGAAAGAAAATTAATTTTGTAAAATTCGTGTGCTTGTGAATTCCTGATGATTCGACCCTTCTCTCTCACGCGAGGTCTCACGTCGTGTGATCAAGTTGTTAATCATCTGATACAACTATTATCTCTCGCAAAAATATTTTTCACAAGAAAAAAATCAAGAAAAAAAACAAAGTTGTGGATAACTTTTTTATTTTCAAAAATATTTTTGAAATATTTTTTTAAATTTATTTTTATTAAAAATATTTTTTCAGAATTTAAAATAAAAAATTTTGAAAAATAAAATCTCGTATCAAATGCGATACGAGATTTTATTTTTTATTTGTGCTCCACCCTGTTGACGAGCGGGTGCGAGCTCCAAACAAATGTTCTATGTGAGTGCGAACCGCTCGTCAGCATGATGGATCACGCGCAATTGGTTGCATTGATTAGTATATTGAGAATCATTTAAATGTCAACATTTTTGAAAAACACAAAACACGGCTTGCGCCGCGCTTTGTGTAGAACATTTGTTGAATATCAGTGAAGATTTCTTTTTGGAACTCTCACTCACAAAAACATGTTAGCATAATTCATTTTAAAAGTCAAGAAAAAAATCTTTGAATTATAAATATAATTCAAAGATTTTTTCAATGGTTATTCACATGATGATGATGACCATGGCAGCGGAAGACTTGTATCGTACCCTGATGGATAATCCTCAAAGACCTCTTCAAAAAAATATATTTTCACAGGATCACGTCCTCTATTTAAATAATACATTTGCATGATTTCAAACATCTTCAGAAAGCCTTCATCATGCGATTCGAAAAGATAATCTATTGAATCAGCGAGATCTCTCACTGCCTCATGAATTTCATCGGGAATTTTTTTGGGATCTTTTCGAGTAAATTTAATTAGACCCCTTACATCCATCCACATCTGAATTTTTTCTAATTCTTTACAATACAGTGCTTTGATTCTAAATCGTTCATGAGTAACCTCATCAAATACTCCAAATTTGTGATAGGTATCATCAAATGCTTTGATAAAAAAGGACTGAAATAATTCACTATGTACAAATTCATACACCGTGGTAATAAATTCAGAAATTTCTAACACTGAATTTTTATTTTTTAAATATTTTTTTTGTTCGTATAAAATATCTTTTGTGAAATGATGTGCCTGTTTGAGAATCTCTCGAACAGGTAATGTTTCTGTTCTTCTGATTTCCATAAGACTTTTTTCTTTTGAGAATATCATATTTTATCAAAAACACAAAAGCATCCTTTCGGATGCTTCTATGATTTAAAATGTTCCTCCATAAGCCGAATTCTGTTTTCATCAAAAGATGAATGCAATCATTTATCTGGGATGACTGTTACCAGTCACCTCAAGCAGCACTTCCGCAAATAGCGGACACGGCCTTGCACACGCGTATGAATTTAGCCGTTTCATTTGCATCTTACGATACAACTCACCCTAATAGGGTGCCTCAGCATTGCTGCGTTGGCGTCTCTGTTCGCATCACGTGTATTACTACAGACGGGCATTACCCGCTACGTTTGACTTTCTTGTAAAACAAGGAGCTATGTGTTCGGACTTTCCTCTAGAAAAAATCTAGCGATTGCCTGGAGGAGCATTCACAAATTATCACAAAAAATATAAAAAGTCTATGCTTCACAACTCACACACACTGCATCACTCACTACCATAATGTTTGGTTTTTTTACTTCAATTTCTTGGAGTTTTTTGCGACCAAATTGTTGTGCTGCATTCATACTGTGTTGATAATACAATGTTTTTATACCATTCTGCCATGCATACAAATACAACGCATTCAATTCTTTTGCAGAAATATTTGGATCGATCATAATATTTAATGATTGTGCTTGATCAATATATCGTTGACGAGCAGCTGCTTGTTCAATAATTACCTTTTGGTCGATTTCACTGAACGTGCGGAATACGTTTTTTTCATGATCAGTAAGGAATGCAAGATGTTGTACCGAACCATCATTGTCACGAATACTATTCCAAACCTCTTGAGTATTCTGCCCTTTGAGTATCAACAATGCTTCAAGTGTTGGATTTTTAATCGTTACCTTCATTTTATCAACATCTTTTACGAACGCATTAGACATGAGCGGTTCAATTCCTTGGGACACTTGCCCCAAAATAAACGCAGAAGAAGTTGTTGGAGCAATTGCAAGAAGTGTTGTATTGCGACGACCATAGCCTTTCAAAATTTCTGGCTCGCCATAATCTTTCGCCATTTGTTCTGAAGCTTTATACGCACGATCTTTGATTAATTTAAAAATTTCTTC
>CAZJXT010000007.1:0-17407 GCA_964550225.1 uncultured Candidatus Saccharibacteria bacterium | reverse complement strand
CACACAACACACCCTATGCGTAATATTTTAATTATTGGAATGAGTCCAGGAAACAGCTACTTCAAAAAAGAGATTATTTCTAATATTCTCAAAAAAGCCCTTTTGGAAAACGAACGGATTGGCATTTTTATTCCAGACATTCCAGCTATTGCAACCTATATTGCACTCGGGTATCCAGAAAACATTGCTCGCCGCGAAAAAGCTATTCCTCAAGGAAACGCCTTCCGAAACCGTATCCAAGGGGCCATACTTGAACAAGGCATCGACCCTTCTCGTGTAATCATTTTTGATTGGAGAAATGAAAACATTGAAACTCGCCCTGAATACCAGGAATCATATTCTTATGTAAAAAATCTATACTTAAACAATGAAGATTTTCGAGTAGACATCCAAGAGGCAACAAAACAAGTTCTTGTAGAAAATCCTTTTAGAAAAAATGATCTAACTTCTGCAAATATTGAAATTGGAACTCATTATATTATTTCTGAATTTGCCTTCATGTTATTTTTACCTACTTATCTAACTGACTATACTGATTTTACTTATGCATATCACAAACCCTGGCCTGTATGGGAAAAATTTATTGAAGGTTTTTATGATAACACACCAAAACTAAACCTGCGATTTCTAAAACTTCCAGATTTTTCAGTTAATTAAAAACCTCTTTTTTAGAGCGCACGAGGTGTTCAACTCGGTTTAAAAAACTCAACCAAAAAGCCTTGCAGGGCAAGGCAGTGGTAATCTCTATCTCGAACAATTTCACAAATTCGTATCATGGTAACCCGATATGTAAAAATATTTACTACAAGTTATCCTTTTTAAAATTTTATAAATTACGGCAATATACTAAATACTTGTGAATACCCCTCAATCAGTGGATTAAAGACCAGTCCACCAGATGTTGCATTGGGAACCCCACTCATAGTACCAGCCTCAACCTTAATTCTGTAGTGCTGTCCAAAACTCATAACACCTCCAGCACTAGCAGTTAAATATGTTGTACTTGACGTATTAGGAATAGACATATTTGCTATCATATCAGAAGCTCTTTGTGTTGCTGAGTGAATAACAGGATTAAACTGTGAGCTATATGAAACACCAGCAATTGGAACATATATCAAAGAAACCCTTGTCCATATGTCACCAGGCAGATTACAGAGGTTCCAAGGAACACGAATTACTTCATTACGATGAAAAATATTTCCAGATGCTGGATATGGCACCGTAACGGTTGGAGCCGCACCAACTAAACAAGTATTTACTGGTGGTTTTTTTATAATTGTGTAAAAAGATGCTTGCAGGCCAGCTTCTTGAGATCTTGAATATTTTAATGCGAGACTAACTACTCCGATCACAACAGCAATTAATATTACTATTAAAATAACATTTTTATATTTTTTCATATACTATATATTATATATGAAAACAACCATAATTACAAACAACCTCTATCACGACCAGGTTCACCGCTTAAAATAAAAACCCACCCTCCAGTGGTTTTTTATTTATTAACCCCCTTCATCTCAAATCTCAAAAACGCTTTTTTGATCGTCTGCATTATTGTAATAATAAGTACGATACCAATTACTACCAGAATCACATTTTTTACAATGCCTACCCCACTAAAAATACTTTCAATGCGATTGCTAAAATAATGCCCTGCCCAAAGAAGCATGCTTGCATATATGAGTATTGCCGCACCATCAATCAAGAGAAACTTTTTGTATGACATCTTTGCCTGCCCTGCAAAGAAAGGCCCAATAAATCTAAGGTTTACTAAAAAGCGTGCTATAAATACAATCTTATTAATATGTTTTGCAATAAATTCATCATCCATAGGAACAAGTTTTGCAAAAAACTTATCATATACTAATCGTATGATTTTGTTTCCATGAAACGAAGCGGAAAACATAATCAAATCTGATAAGAGCATTCCTATGATAACAATCGGGAGCACGATCCAAAAATTCATAGCTCCTGCACCTACTACGTATCCAATTGCCAGAATGACAACTTCTTCTGGAACAGGTACTACGACGTTCGCGAGAAATGAAATTCCAAACACTCCAAGATACGATAATGCACTCACTTGTCGAATAATTTCTTGTGTTTCCATAACGATATAATTATTATTTAATGTTTTTACCTGTCGCCCAATCTTTTAATTGCTTATAATTTACCTCACCACAAAGAAATGTTTTATTAGTCACATTGTAAAAAAAAGGAATTCCACGACACTCATCATCCCCGGTTGCATCTTGATAGTTTTCAAGTAACCGAAAATCTGACTGTTTTTTCCACGTGTCTCGCTCTTCGACCATAATTCCTGTTTCTGATTCAAGTTTAATCAACAAGGGGCGCATGCGCGCGCAATGAGGACATTCCGTTCCAGAAAACATTAAAAGGTTTTTTTCCATAATACTGTATTATACCACAGAAAAAACTTGTTTTTCATTTAACAACCTGGGATACTTAAAAAAACATTTTTTTATGAAAACATCACTGCAATCTTGGATAGTGTTTGCCAAAAAACAACACTATCCGATTGTCGGCAGATTTCATACTGAAGACAATCAAATATTTCATCTGACCTATATGGGGCAAACAATTATCAAGAAATTTGATAATCGAAAAAACGAAAACTGGTTTGCTCATTTTAAGGTCGGACGACACCACATATGTAATCTTATTTTCTTAGACAATCATCATGATGGTGTTCTTATTATAAATGTTACATAAAAAACCTCTTCATCAAAGAAGGGGTTTTTTACGCTTTCAAAGATTTAGCAAGTCGTGATTTTTTGCGATCAGCGGTATTTTTCTTGATTACTCCTCGTTTTGCGGCTTTATCAATTGCTTGGTATGCTTTTGCAAGATTTTCAGTAATAGCTTTTTTATCAGCACCTTTTAAAGACTTGGCTGCTTTTACAGCTTCTTTTAATATTTTACGTCGTCGGTCATTCATTACTCGTTTTCGAGCTGAGACACGAATTGCTTTTTTGGCATTCTGTAGATTTGGCATATATGTGATTATAGTAGCATAAGTTTCTTTTTTTGCAAGTACCATCTCTGTAATGAGAACTTTCTCAAAGAACATTTCTTTCGTGCTATAATTAATACTATGATTGCCCACATCACCGGAACTATTCTTGCTCTCAATGACCGATTTATTATTGTTCAAACCAATGGAATTGGCTATCGTATTTTTGCTCCCGCAGAAACACTTGTGAAACACACGATCAATGAAACTATTTCTCTTTGGATTAACCATATTGTTCGTGAAGACACTGAAGAATTATTTGGATTTGAGACTATTCGTGATCAAAACCTCTTTGAATTACTTTTAGGTGTTTCTGGTATTGGTCCTAAATCAGCGCTCGGGATTATGAATGTTGCAACTATTGGAACGATTGCTCGAGCCATCCACACTAACGATGTTTCTTATCTTACTAAAATTTCAGGTATTGGTAAGAAAACCGCAGAAAAAATTATTCTTGAATTACGAGACAAAATTCATGCAATCCATATTGAACACGTTGACGAAACCATGCATGATGTCATCGATGCGTTAATTGCATTAGGATATGCAGAGTCAAAAGTTCGCGATGTGGTACGTCTTCTTGATACAGGAAATGATATGAATACAAATATTCGTGAGGCACTAAAAAAACTCGGAACATCATAGTCCGAGTTTTTATTATTGTGCATAATTATTATGAGTTGTGATGAAATCTTTTGGAGTTAATGGTTTGGTATAGGTTTCACCAGTATCAAGAGGTGCAAGTGGTTTTTGTAGTGTGTTATAGGCATCACCTGTTTGTTTTGCGTGCTGTGGTCCACCAATCATAACCCACGCAATAAATAATGCTGTGAAAAATAAAATAATATAAAGCAAATCTTTTTTATGATGATCCATATTTTTATTATAACGTATCTAAAATACGATACAACACAATTCCTCCAGCCACCGAAACATTGAGTGATTCTTTTTTTCCTTGCATAGGAATTTCTGCTAAGGTGTCACACGCATTGCGTAACGATGTCGTCATCCCTGTTGTTTCTGTTCCTAGTACAAACGCCATCTTTTTTTGTTTTTTTATTTTTTTATAATCAACTGATCGTACATCTTGTTCAATTCCAATAATATGAAATTTATCTTTTCGTAATTTTTTTAATGACGCATGAGGTGTTTTTACATATACCCACGGAATTGTTTTTTCAGCACCCAGTGCGCATTTTGAAAAATCTAATCGTTCACGCCCAAATCGATCGAGCGGTGTTGGTGTGTATCCTGATAAAATTATTTTTGTTATTCCTATTGCATCAGCAGTACGAAATAATGCACCTACATTAAAAACGCTGCGAATGTTGTGCAGCACCAGGAGATACTCTTCTGATATCTGAACCCTTGATTTTTTCATCATATTTTTGTATAGTACAGTTCGTTATAGAAAAAGCAAATGCGTCCGTAGCTCAGTCGGTAGAGCACCTGCCTTTTAAGCAGAGGGTCGTAGGTTCGATTCCTACCGGACGCACATTAAAAATACCCCGCAAAATGCGGGGTATTTTTATTAAATTATTTTGAAATATCATGTACCTTATCAGCGTCAATAAAAAAATCATTATGAGCTGATATAAAAACATATATATCAAAAACTAATATAAAGAAAGCAAACACTGTGTATTCCATGGCGGTTTGTTTTTATTTACTTATACAATATCATCATTAAAAGTTATCCACAAGTTTGTTGCATATACTACTTGCTCGTGTCGATAGATAAGACTATACTAATAACAAGTTAGTTTAATAAGCGATCGAGACTTTGCAACTTTAACCCAGTTCGGGTAAATCAATTTAGGCAAAGCTCATCTCTTACAAGATGTTCTTTCCTAAGTTCTTTAAAAAAGTTACAAAATCTGTCTCTCTTATTTAAAACTAAATATTATTTTTATCGTTTAAAGCGCATCTCATTCGGACGCGCTTTTCTTTTTGTTTTTATTTATTTTTTATATCAGGCATCGTGAGAAAAAAATGTTCTAATTTATTTTTAATCCCCTCATCACCCAATCGTGATTCGTGATACATCGTAACTAATTGTCGCGCCATGTCACGTAATTGTTGTTGAGAAAAAACAGAACGTTTCATTATCATGTCTTTTACTTTCCACCAAATCATTCCGTGTGTTTTTTCAATTTCATCATCATAATAGGTTTCCTCACAAAAAACCATCCATGTTTTTTTCTTGTCTCCTGTTGCAAAAGTATTCGCAAGGAGAAACGTATCATCTTTTTTAGATTCTTTTTTTTCTAAATTTTCTGTCTTGATAATGGTTGCATATTTTTCAATTTGTTTAATTTCAGGAGCAAGTAATTTATCTGCGATTATTACAATATCATGAGAGCCTTGTGCAAGTATTTTCAAGTTGTCAAAAAATATTTTTTTTAGATTTTCATCATCAAAAAGATTTTTAATGATGAATGTTTTTCGATCTCCAAATAAACTAGGACTTTGAACATTATCAAAAAAACCCTGTATGGTTTCTTGGGTTATTACTACAATCTCTCCAGTAGTATTTTTTTTAGGTTTTCCAATATAAACAGTAATCATGATTTTAAGATACTAAATCCACATACGTACTTTCTTTTTATATTCCGTGTAAGCTTCTGGACAAAATTCCATAATTGTTTTTTCTTCGAGCGGAACAAAAACGAGTGTGAGCAAGAGCACCATGACCCCCGCAAATGCAAGCATGGTCCATGAATTTAACACGAGCGCAAATCCAAGGTACATAATAATTAATGATAATGATCCTGGATGACGACTATGTGCATAGGGACCTCTCATCAAATCAGGACACGTTGCCTTGGTAGAAGGACGAGCAACAATACGACTCACCTTTTGTGCTGCAAATGCAAGCATGGTTCCTCCTAAAATAAGAATTGCTCCAAATGACATAATGCTGTTCGAAACCAAAATATTTTGCGATATTGGCATCGGAATTTTTAAATACAAAACAAATGAAAGAGTCAGTCCTAAAAGAAATAATACCGGTGATGCTGATACGATTCCAAAAAAAAGCTTTAAGTGTTTATGCATATCACTAGTGTACCTCGAAATCATTTTTGCGCAAGAAAAGAGGCGATTATTTCGCCTCTCCCCAACTATGCCCCGATCCTACCGAAACGAGAATTGGTATTTTATTTTCAATTTCCTGAGGAACCGTATCTAATACTGACTCCATTGTTTTTTGAATCATCTGCATGGCTTCTCCTAAAACACTATCGTGGATCTCAAACACTAATTCATCATGAATTTGCATGATCATAAATACCTTATCTGACCATCCTCGTTCTTGTATAGCATGATCAATAAGAATCATTGCTAATTTAATAATATCTGCTGTAGTTCCTTGAATTGGTGCATTACTTGCAGCACGATCAGCCATTGCTTTAATAAAAGGAATTGTTGATCGTAATCCTGGGAAATAACGTCTGCGACCAAATAATGTTTCGGTATAACCTCTTTTTTTTGCCTGCGTAATAGTTTGTTCAATATATGCAGAAAGTCCTGTCATTTGTTTGAAATATTCATCATAAAATTCTTGGGCTTCTTTTCTCGTAGTATTCAAGTTTTTTTGAAGCGCAGTTACCCCCATTCCAAAGAGTATTCCAAAATTAATCACTTTAGCCTTGCGGCGCATATCAGCAGTTACCTCGCTTTCTGAGACGTGAAATACTTTTGCTGCAACTGACGCGTGAATGTCTTTATTATTTCGAAATGTCTCAAGAAGTACTTGATCTCCTGATAAAATAGCCGCGCTTCGTAATTCAATTTGCGAATAATCTGCTGCAATAATTGAAAATTCTGGTGGAGCAATAAACGCATTTCTAATTTTTTTACCATAATCTCCTCGAATAGGAATATTTTGAATATTAGGATTCTGCGAAGCAAATCTCCCTGTAGTAGTACCAGTCTGAATCAATTCAGGATGAAGTCGATTTTCATGATCTAGAAGCTCAGAAATATTATCAATATAGGTCGATAGTAATTTTTGTAATTCTCGATATTCAAAAATATCGGCAATGATTGGATGTACCTCAATGAGTTTTTCCAAATCTGATTCTCGTGTCGAATAGGTTCCTGTTGCAGTTTTTTTAATTTTAAAACCTTTAATATTCAGATGTAATTGCATTTCACCAAAAATAATTTCTCCCAATTGTTTTGGTGAATTGATATTAAACTCATGACCAACATGAGCGTAAATTTTTAATTCATACATTTTCAATTTTTCATGAAGCTCTTCTGAGTATGTTTTTAAAAAATTCTTATCTACTAAAACACCTCGCGATTGCATTCTAGAAAGAATAGGAATGAGCGGTATTTCAATGTGATGAAATACAAAATCAAGATTATTTTGACTAATAAGTTCTCTTAATTTTTTCTCTGCGATCTCTAATGAACGAGCTTTTGTATAAGCCAAAACATCATCAGCTTGTGCGTTTGTTTTTTCAGAATCGAGTAACCACAAAGCAATTTGTGCTTCACGAGAACAAGGTTCATTAGGGTCTAGTAACTCTTTTTTCGTAATAACCCCTTCTCCAGTAATCAACCCCTTTACCCGAGGAAGCAATGACTTGAATTCATATTCTCGTAGCATTGTTTCAATTTTTTCTAAATTACATCCATCCTGCCATCTTTGCTCGGGGAGTGTAAAAGTAATTGGTGCATCACGCCGAATCGTTGCTAAGGTTTTTGAAAACATTGCAGATTCTTCATACTGTTCGAGGAGTCCTATAATTCGATCTTTGATACCTTCTTTACTTAAAAAAGCTTTGTCCTTGTGAAGCTGTTTATAAAGATTTTCAATATTTTTAAATTTCAAAATTAACTCTGTTGCGGTTTTTTCTCCAATACCAGGTACACCAATAATATTATCTGATGGATCCCCTCGAAGTCCTTTATAGTCAGCTAATTGATCAGGATTAAATGAAAATCGATCACGCACTGCTGTCTCATTATAAATAACCGTATCGTTCATTCCTTTTTTCAAAGTAAAAACCTGTACCCTATTTCCATCAACTAACTGTAATGAATCCATATCTCCTGTTGCAATAATAATTGCAAGATCTTTGTCTTTTTTTGTCTGTTCTACAATAGTTCCTAACATATCATCTGCCTCAAATCCTGGAAGATCATAGATGGGAATATTCATCACGTCACACAGATGTCGCGACGATTTTATTTGTTCAACAAGAGCATCATCTGTTTTAGATCGATGTCCTTTATAGGCATCATAGGCTTCGTGACGAAATGTTTTTTGGGGTAGATCATAACACGCCACAATATAATCAGGTTTGAAATCAGCAATGATGCGTAAAATCATTGACGTAAAACCATAGAGTCCACCTGTTGGAATACCTTGAGAATTCGCAAATTCAGGTAATGCGTGATAAGCGCGATGTAGTAGCGCATGAGCATCTAATAATACAAGCTTTTGTTTCATAGTTCCTATTATACCAAAATATTAATACTTCGAGATTCTGAACCATCGTGTCGCAATACCACACTCGCAGTCCATTTTGGAAGAACGTCTTGAATTTTTTCTGGCCATTCAATACAAATAATATTGTCAGGATCAGACAAAAGCTGCTCCCAGCCTAATTGAAGAATTTCATTATGATGCTCTAATCGATACATGTCGCCATGAATAAGATTTTTCCAAACTGCACCATTTGTTTTATAAATTTTATAAATAACATATGTTGGACTTTGTAATGATTCTGTAACACCTAATTGTCGAGCGATTTCTTGAATCATTGTTGTTTTTCCGGCACCTAAATCACCTGAAAATGTAATTAATGTTGCATGATCTGGAGACACTCTTTTTTTTGCATCATCTACAATAGATGATGCAATTTGGGTTAATTGTTGTAGTGAAAATTGCATAAAAAAATAATAGCACAAAACCCCCGTTTCTGGGGGTTTTGTGTAACAGAGCACTCACATAGAACATTTGATATGTAAGCGTCGATTATTGCTTGGGAGTTGGTCGATACACAATATAATCTTGTGTCGATGCACCCGCTGCCGGTGTAGCTGGTTGGTTTGATGTTGGGTTATTGTTAATCACGGTATCATTTTTTCGCATGAAATAACGAGCCAAGATAACAATAAGCAAAATGATCAAAATAACCAAGAGCCATCCGGCAAGACTCGTAGGAAAGAATGTCAATCCAAAGAGTGACGCTCCGAGAACACTACTGTCTGCATTTGAAAACTCATCAGCATCATATGCAATGGCGTTTTCTGTTGCTGTTGTTTTAGGATTTTCGAACGCCATAATTGCTTGCGCAACTACAGGATCTCCATCTCGAAGTCCTGACCCTGTTTCTGTAAGAATGGTCATTTCTCCTGTTTCTTTAATATCCAAAGAGTCAATTTCATAAATTACAGTTTTTGTATTTCGTTCAATTAATCCTCGATCAGTATCGATTACTTTCATTTGTTCTGGGAAGTTTACTTCCAAAACAAGATTTTCGAGTTTTCGTCCTGAGATATTTGTCCAAGTAACATCGTATCCTACTTCACGTCCAGCACGTACGATTTCACGATTATTTGTAATCGTTAATCGAACCATTGAATTTCCACCAAGACCTCCTGTTGTAACAATGTCGGTATTCGTATCAATAACGGTTGTTGTTCGTGATGTTGTAAATGATCGTGTTGATCCATATGATGTACCTTCACAGTTTTCTGCAACGGCTCGGAAGTAATATTTTGTATTTGACGACAATCCTGTAAATGATTGCGCCATACTTCCTGAATTATTTCCTCGATTTACTGAACCTGTTTTGTTTCCAAAGTTTTCAGTTCGTCCATATTGGAAATATGTTGTTGCTGAACACCCATTTGCGTCATAGTATCCATCTACTACAACCGTTGATGATCCTACTGAAATAGTCCCGAGAGTTGTAACTGATGGACGACTGGTTTCATCATTATTTGTACAATCATGAATATCACAATAATCAGAAGTATCTGATTCTGTTGTAAATGACTCTATTGAACCACAATCTGTTCCCTCACTGTTTTGTGCACAAGCTCGGAAATAATATGTTCGATCTGATGCTAATCCTGAAATTGATTGTGAGAATGTTGTTTCACTTGAAAGAGAATCTGATGATGTTGTATGTGAAAGGTTTCCTGTTGAGGTTCCCCATTCAAAATATACTTCATTATCATCATTTCCGTTATCAAGGAGACGTCCTCGTAATGTAGCAGAATCTGAGTCAACATTTGTTGCTTCACGAGTTTCTACAACTGGTTCATAGATATCACCACACCATGTAGCACAAGGTGCTGGGTCGTTATTATTTGAGATCGTAAATGACAAAGTATTTCCATATTTTGTAATGGTACTATTTGCCGCAACCGCTTGGAATTCATAAAACCCTGAAGCAAGTCCTGTCAGTTGGTAATCAAATGTACCTTCTGAAATTCCTCGATTTTGAGTTCCTACAGTATTCCATGATCCACCATCTCGTCGATAACGGAATGATGTTGTTACTGATGTTCCATTTGCTGCATAGTATCCACGTAATTTTGCATTTCCTAATTCATTTGAAATAGGCTGTGCGGTATATGTAGTTACTGATGGAGCTGTATATAAATCTACAGAAGTCGTTGCTGTTTCTAATACGAAAACAGCTTTTACTACACCTTGTCCGTTCCAACCTCCAGCAACTGAACCAATATTGATACCGTTTCCTGAAAAGATAGATTCTGGATTTGCGAGTGTTTCAACCGCCATCCCATTAGACTGTCGTTGTACAACAACCTTAGTTAATTTAAACTTTGCTGAATATCCAGTTACATTAATTGATCCTGAACCGGTCGCTACAACTGATCCGTTTGCATATAATGAACCTGAAAAAGATTTACTTCCTGAAACAGCATCTATTCCTGGGTTAGAAATTTTTACTGATACGTTATTTGCGGTTGTTGTACTGGTATTATGAAAATAAATTTTCACGTTTACCGTATCGCCTGCTTTTGCAGAGATATTAGTACTGTTCCAACAAGGACTTGTAATTCCTTCGTTGGTTGTTACGTTTCCAATTGAAAACGTTGAACAATCACCTGTTGGGGCATCGTTCCATCCCGCAAATGCTGTTGTGGAAATAACCAAGGTCATAGCCAAGGCTGCTGTTCCAGAGAACAACATTTTTGAGAATTTATTTTTGAATAATGTTTTGATCATAAATAAAATAATAATTAATTGATACATCTATGAACTCTCGAGAGACCTCTCAAGGGTTCAAAAAATGGAAGGAGTTCGTTCTGGAACTCCTTCACTGAATGTAATTACAACTTTTTTACCAAACTCCTCCTGCATCACTACCGGCACCTGTGGTGTTGGTAGTACTAACAATTCCTGAACCATCAGTACCAGAGCCCCATCCGTTACCTCCAGAACCATTTGAATAAGATTGGTTTTTTACAGGAATACGACTCAATGCATACTCTGCGCCTGCGTGAGCAAGTCCTCCGAGTATTGGACCGAGCCATACCCCTGCTGTGTTCCATTTCATAAGGTTGGTTTGTTTGCGTTCTTCGTTGAGTTCTGCTCTTTCATAATAATCATCACGATAGTTATCACGATAGTTATCACGATAGTTATCACGATAGTTATCACGATAGTTATCGTATGAACCTACTCTTCGGCTTCCTCTGAATTTAACACGATCCCAACTTTCGTTTTCATCTTCTGAATTAGATCTGCCAAATTGGTAATCCGTAATAGGTGCATTTTTACGAGAAGCTTCAGAACCTACTCCAGAATTTCCTGAATTGGTAACCGATCCTCCTTCACCACCTTGACCTCCAGCCATAATAAAGAAATTAATGGTCCCTCCTTTTTCTGCAATAACATCTGCTGTTTTTTGCAACTCCGGAGATAATTTAATTTCAGATACTTCTGAGCTTTTTTTCAAAGTCTTGTTTACTTGAGAATCTTTAGGATCACCACTTTCTCTCATTGCTTGCATTTTTTCATTTTCAAGTGAAAAAATAAGTCTGTCTTCTAGTGAATTGAGACATTCTGCAAGGTACACAGGGAATGTTTTTCCTTGAACCTTACTACATAAACAATCTCTCTCTCCTAGCACCTCATGATACACCGAATCAATAGATGTTCCCCATGATTTTCCACCAAAAGGAACTCCGTAGGCATAACCTCCATTGTTTCCAAAATTTACATGACATGGAACCAACGATTCAAAAAACTTTCTCCGCGCTGATTCTGCTTCAGAAGATCCAGGACTAACTACTCGTCCGTTATTCCAAACACCAAATGCTCCAGTCCTCTTATCGAGTGCAAGGATCATTTGATCTGTTCTTTTTACGAACAACTTTTGAGAAACGGTAACAAAATCTTTCTCTTGTGAAGGAGAAATCTGCATTTGTGTATTTCCTTCAGGCAGTATGCCGGAGTAGTACAAGTTTGCCGCATCGAGTGGGGTCGCCTTGTATGGGGCGGGATTTCCTACAACCTGTTGGGCTGAGAAGGAAAGCACTGATTTTTGAGCCTGTGCAAGGCCGTAAGTTGTCATTACCATGACAAAGAGCATAAATCTAATGGTTTTTGTTTTCATTTTCTGTCTTTTTTTGTTCGTTACTGAATATAGATTTCTTTGATTTGGTATTATCTTAGCATATTTGACATTTTTTGTCAAGATGTGTCAAGGGGTAAATCTTTATTATTTTAAGTACTAAAAACCCCAATTGCGGTATTGCAACTGGGGTGCATTGTGGTTTTTTGGGAAATTAATCACCAAACCTCTCTCCTTCTTCTGAGGCAGTTTCTTGTTCCGTGAGATCTACAGAGAATTTTTCCGGCTCCCGTTCTCCGTTTTTACGCAGAGTGTTCACGAAATCTTCGTCTAACTCAGATTTCTTCTTTTTTTCTTGATGTTTTGGACGATCCTCTGTTTTGTTTACAGAGTCACCTTTTTCACTGTCACTCTTTTTCGAAGGGGTACCTGAATTCATAACAGTAGAAAGAATAACTAATAATAAAACGGTACCTCCCACCCATGCAATCCAACGACCAGATTTTTCTTCAGTTTTTTTAGCTGGTGTAGTTGCAGTACCTGTTGCTGGTGCCGCTGTTGCACCAGTCGTACCAGTTGCTGCTGTTGGAACCGCTGCTGTATCATCTTCTTCAGGTTCAGCAAGTGCATCATCTTCTAATTCTCCAAATTTTCGAGCTATTGCTGGAACTGACTTCATGAGAATAAGGATCGTTGTAATGTACCCCATCACGAGATATAAAACATTCCACATAATTTTTTCAAAGTTTTCCTTTTGAAAAATTGAAATAAATGTTTCTTGTACTCTCTCATGATTCCAGATAGATTGAAGTTTTGGAAGAATGGAAGTCATAATAAATAGGAATGTAGCTCCACTAAATACTAAAATTCCAGTAGTAATAGATTCTTGTTTTTCTTCAAGATCTAAAACTCCATTGTCGGTTGTACCATAATAAGCAACACCTGCACCAATAAGAGATCCTAGTGCTACTGCAGCTAAAATATTCCAAAAGATGCTTCCTTCTGAAAATTCTCCGACTGTTATTGTGTACAGCAATGCTGTAATTATAATCGGAATAATGGCCAACACTCGCATTTGATGATGACTTGTTTCTACTTTTACTTTCTTTTTACGTGCCATGTTTTTTGTTTTAAGTTTTAAAATGTTTTGAAATTCGTTACTGAAATTTAAATATTTTCAAAAACATATTATCATATAAAAAATAAAAAGTCAAGTAATGTATGGTGACATCTCTTTTGGACTAGAAAAACTTGCTTATTCTGTGTATACTTAATATTAATTATGACTATCTATCGCGAGGATGAACAAAATAAACTCATCGCAGATCTTAAAGCTCAAGAGGAAGAGGCTCTCGTGCAAAAAATTGCGAGCGATATTGGTGTTCCCTATGTTGACCTTACGGGTGTCACTATTAATAGTGACGCATTGCGCCTCGTCAAAGAAGATGTGGCAAGAAAAGACAATGCCGAGATGGCTGTCTATGCTATGACAGGAAAAAAATTAGACATCGCAGTAAAATCTCCAACGAACCAAAAAACCCTCGAAGAGATTAATCGATTGGAAAATGATGGCTATGAAACAACCCTCTATTTAGCATCCATGCATAGTCTTGAAAAAGCATGGGGTCGCTATAAAGATATTTCTGACTCTGAAAACGCACGAGGAGGAGCTCTCGATGTTTCTGATGAAAATCTCCAAGAGATTGTTTCAAGTATTCATAACAATGAAGATATCCAAAAACGACTTAATGAAATTTTTGAGCTTCATGATTCACATCAGATTTCAAAGATTATGGAGACGGTGTTTGGCTCAGCCATTGCACTTGGTTCATCTGATGTTCATTTTGAACCTGAAGAAAAATTTGTTCGCTTACGTTTACGCGAAGATGGTGTATTGCAAGAAATATCACAAATTAATCCTACAATCTATCAACGATTGCTCAATCGTATCAAGTTTATTTCTGGAATGAAACTCACCACTCGAGAATCTGCCCAAGACGGACGATTTACTATTTTTTACAAAGGAATGGAAGTAGAGGTTCGTGTTGCGGTTGCACCAGGAGCCTACAATGAATCTATTGTATTACGTATCCTCAATCCAGAAGGTCTTGCGGTTGATTTTGAAAAACTTGGAATTGAGCCTCGGCTCTTTAAAATATTTGAACGAGAAATTGCAAAACCAAATGGAATGATTTTAACAACAGGTCCAACAGGATCAGGAAAAACAACAACGCTCTACTCTTTCTTAAAAAAAATATATAGCCCAGAAATCAAAGTTATTACCATCGAAGATCCTATTGAATATCATCTTACGGGGATCACTCAGGAACAAGTGAGTCATGAAAAAGGTTTTGATTTTCTTGCAGGGCTTCGTGCTGCATTACGCCAAGACCCCGATGTGATCATGGTTGGAGAAATTCGAGACAAAGAAACTGCAACGATTGCTGTAAACGCATCGCTCACTGGACATATGGTATTTTCAACACTCCATACAAACAATGCAGCAGGTACGATTCCTCGACTCCTTGATCTCGGTATTCAACCAGGAATTCTCGCAGCAGCTCTTACCGTATCTATCGCTCAACGACTTGTTCGCAAATTATGTCCGGTGTGTAAAAAACAAACTGAATTATCACAAGAAAAACAAAAAATCATTCGTGCAATTATTAAAAATGCTCAGACTATTGGAAAAGATTTTGAACCTTATGGAATTAGTCATGATATGAATTTTGTAACCTATGAACCTGTTGGTTGTACAGAATGTCACAACACTGGTTTCAAGAATCGTGTTGGATTATATGAAGCAATTTTAACTGATGACATTATTGCAAAGGTAATGGCCCAGGATCCCACCCCTACTGAGCGAGATATTAAAAAAGCAGCAGAGCATCAAAAAATATTTACCATGATCGAGGATGGAGTTATTAAAATACTTACAGGAATAACTTCATATGACGAGATTCAAAGCGTTGTAGATCTTTCTGAAGATGTTGGAGAAATAATTTCATCTCCTGTTTCTTTAGAAAAAAAACTAGTTCATCCTACATCTGAACCAGTCATCACAAAAGATTTTTCATTACAACCATCTCATTCTCATGGATCTGAAATTGCAATGCTCGTTGATTATCTCAAACTCCTCGAGGATCACCAGCGATCTAAACCAGAAATTGGTATTCCTGAAAAAATTGCAAAAGCGAAGGAAATGATTGTTGAAATTTTGCAAAACACTCCAAACCTTGAAGACTTGTTTTCAAAAAACTCATCTCTATCTATTGGTGATCAAATAGGGCTTTTAAAAAAAGATCTTGATCTCCTTGAGGCAGAGCAAATAAAAAACCCCCAGCAAGGTATTGCCGAAGAAATAGCAACTATTCGAAATACCATACAATCAATGCGAGGTGAAGTGGCGCATTAATCAAAAAACATGCTACAGTATTTTGGACCGCGAATCACATTCCTGATTTTCAGAAATTGATGATAGTGGAAAGCACAGAATTTTCTGGGGCTTTTTTTGTTTATGATAATTTTTATCTGAACAAAAAAACATCCGTACGGATGTTTTTTTGTTCAGAAATTCCAAAGCACTAATCTGAAAGAAATATGTTGTATACAAGTACACAACCCACACACGAGAGATAAGGTGTTACCCAGGGGAAACCGGTACAAGCCGGAGTCCCAGATAATCCTCTCAACACGCCCATGAAGACCGCGAGATCCCATCCCTTTCAGATTACTGCTTTCGATTTTTTTTGAGAACGAAGATTACTATAGCAACCCTATATTTTTACGCAACTCAGTATAGCAAATTTTTAATAAATTGTCAAGTGTCTTGATAGTAATATATCTATTCAGCTTGTTTTATAAGGGTTTTTAAGAGTATCGTGTTTTTAAAAGAAATGATATACTAATTTCATGACTCTTGATATAAACACCTCATCCCCAGGTTTATCCACATCGGGAAAAACTCTTGATTCTGATCTTCGTCCATCATCATGGGCTGATTATATTGGACAACAACTCATTAAAGATAATTTGAAAATTCTTCTTGGTGCTGCAAGTGCGCGCAATCATACCCCTGAACATCTTTTATTTTACGGACCACCAGGGCTTGGAAAAACAACTTTGGCACATTTAATTGCAAAAGAAACAGGTCGACAAATGAAAACTACTTCTGGACCCGCTATTGAAAAGGTTGGTGACCTTGCAAGCATTCTTACCAACTTATCACCTGGTGACATTGTATTTATTGATGAGATTCATCGATTAAATAAAATGATCGAGGAGGTCCTCTACCCCGCTATGGAATCAGGAGTTCTTGATATCATTATCGGAAAAGGACCCAGTGCTCGTACCATTCAGCTTGAACTTCCTCCGTTCACACTTATTGCTGCAACAACACGCATGGCACTTCTCTCTTCTCCACTCCGTTCACGATTTTCTGGAGGAACCTTTCGACTTGAATTTTATTCAAACGAAGAAATTGGAGAAATTATTAAACGGTCTGCGCAACGACTTGGTATTGAAATTCCTCACGATGCTATTATGGAAATTGCACAACGTGCACGCAGTACTCCTCGTACCGCAAATTACTTTTTAAAACGAGTACGTGATTATGCTCAAGTACACGAAACCCCTATTACTCGCGATATTGTTCAAAAAGCAATTTCTTTGGTAGGTGTTGACACGTTGGGACTTACTCCTGCAGATCGACTCATATTAGAAACTATTATTCAAAAATTTAATGGTGGACCTGTTGGAGTAAAAACAATTTCAGCTGCAACATCAGAAGAAGAGG
>CAZJXT010000006.1:0-20867 GCA_964550225.1 uncultured Candidatus Saccharibacteria bacterium | reverse complement strand
AATCCTGTTTGCATAATCTGTCCCTTGTTTTGAGGATCAGCAAGGAATTTTTTAAGTTGTATATCAGCGACTGATTCGAATACAAATCCGCATAACCATACACAAGCACCAATTATAATTGCAACAGATGTTATTTGTGTATACGAAAGGAGTATCCAAGTTACAGGCAATACAATAATCCACGCAAGGATTCCTTGTAAAATAAATACTTGAAAAAGTGATCGCAGATAAAAATACCAACCATCCCCCCACGCACTGCGCCATGCCTTATAGCGCGGGTCTTCATCAGTATGATGAGCAAATCGTTTTGCAATATGAGTCATGAGACGTAATCCCCAAATACTTACCAAGAGAAGTGGTACAAGTCGGATATCAAATGCAGGATGGTTTAAGAAGAATATCGTCCAAGCGGTTGCAATGAAATATCCAGCCCAGCCAATATCTGCAATATCATTTCTACGCAATACAATACTTGCACCATACCAAAAAGCGATCAAGATCGCTGTAGGAATAAACGAGCATGCGATAAGGGTTTCGATCGACATACTATTAGCGAAGGAACAAATACGCAACGAGGCTTGCTGTTGCGGTAAGGAATGATCCCCAGATTAAATCAACTACTGTAACAATTGATGACCATCCTACAAGCGTTGCATGGTTGGTAAGGTCATAGGTTGCATACGCAACCAATCCAAAAAATGCTCCGCGAATAACTACTTGATACCAAGGAAGTGTTGCAGATAATGCTGGATTTACTACAAAGACAATGACCCCGATAATGTAGACAATGTAGAACAACACTGCAGCGATCCAAATAGGGTTTGATGACATGAGCGATCCTAAATACTTTCCGTAAAAAGGTTTGCTCATGGTGAAAAGCCAGATTGCATCCATGATTGCCAATGGGATTCCTACTGCTAAAAAAAGTTTGATAAAATGGGTTATTGATGTCATACGATTAAGTATATCAAAAACAAAAAGAGCTGTGGTATACTTATCCCCATATGAAATTTATTTTCGCACTAGTTGCAGCAAGTCTTGCGATTATTGGTAATGTTCCCTATTTACATGATATGTTCCGCGGTAAAGTAAAGCCACATCCATATACATGGCTTATTTGGTCTATTGTGTCTGGGGTTACATTCGCCGGGCAATGGATCGGTGGCGCTGGATGGGCATTAATTGCATTTGGAGCTTCTGAAATTTTTACATTTATTATTTTTATCTTTTCATTAAAATACGGATTTAAAAACATTCCTCGCGAAGATACATGGTTTCTCATAATAGCAATCTTGGGACTTATTCCTTGGATGATTACCAAAGACCCAACAGTATCTGTAATCATTATGGTAACTATTGATTGTATTGCATTTATTCCAACGATCAAAAAGGGTTGGCGACATGCTCATACTGAAAATGTTATTTTATATCAATCAAATATCTTACGACATGTTCTTGCGTTATTAGCATTGCGTTCATATAATATTGCAACCATGTTCCATTCTGTGGCAATGATTATTACAAACAGTATAATGGTATTCGAATTATTAACTCACAAGAAAAAATAAATTTCTTAGATACTATCAACCAATCCGCCAATATTTTCGGTATTTATAAAACCAGCTTGTTCAAGGAGTGTTTGTGCAACTTGTGCACGAGCTCCTGATCGGCAATATATTTTTAGTATGGCATCTTTAGCAATATTAGGAATATTTCCTGCAGCGATAAGATTCACATCATAATTATACGCACCAGGATAATGCCCCATGGCAAATTCTTCTGGTGTACGCACATCTAAATAAATAGGAGTATTCATAAAAAAAATAATAACTAAAGAGTAATAGACCACAGTGTCCACGCAAGAAGCCCCCACCATGTAATAAATGATATCAAGAAGCTCACTGTGATTTTTCTCTGCATCGACAAAGGAAGAATTTCTTTTTCTCTTCCTTCACGTTCTCTGTTAATTAGGTCAGGACTGATAACAAATGACAAGAAGCATCCATTTGCAATCATAATTATAATGAGTATAACCCTCGCAAACATGACTTCAAAATTAATACTATGATGATATCCAGCAAAAAGTGTTCCAAGAAGTACTAATGTTATACCTACCCAAATAAGAGGTTTCGTTATTTTATGAGTACGAATAGTTGCTTCGGTCCAATATGAAGAATTTCTCCCTAAAAATCCATGCAAATCAATAACGGTTACAGCACCGAGCCCAATAATAAATCCAGCAATAGTAATGAATGTGATAAGAAAAAGAGTCATAATAATTAAATAATGTTATTTATTATATTATGAGTATATCATACCTATATAAAAAATTGACATAACTTGTTTTTATTTCCTATTTCACTATCCACACATGATGCACAGGGTTGTACCATACTTTTCTATTTTGAGTACTAGCTTCCCAGTTTTTAAAATTGATATAATACATTCATGGCATTCGACAAGCACCAAAATCAAAACAAAGGAAAATGGATTAAACGAGAAGATTATGAAAAATCAATTCCGAGTCCATTGCGGCCATTGCGGGTACCTCCTCAAAACATTGATGCAGAAAAAGCACTCCTTGGTTCCATTATGTTGCGACCTTTGGGACTTAATGAAATTATGGATTCAGTTCACGCTGATTCATTTTATGTTGAAAAACATCGATTAATTTATCAAGGAATGCTTGAACTAGCTCGCAAAAACGAACCTATTGACCTAGTTTCTCTTACTGCAATTTTACGAGAACAAGGGTTTTTAGATGCTATTGGCGGATCAAGCTATCTTTCAGAACTTACGGGGAATGTTCCATCGTCTACCAACATTGAATATTATGCAAACCTTGTTGCTCGTAAATCAACATTGCGTAATTTGATTTCAGCTGGAGATACGATTGTCGAACTTGGATTTAATGAAGCTGATGAAATTGAAAACGTTCTCGATGAAGCCGAGAAAAAAGTAATGTCTGTAACAGGGCAAGTTGGACGCGCTCAAAAATTCCAAGGAATTCGTGAAATTCTACCAGAAACATGGGAGACGATTATGAAGATGCATGAAAACAAGGGTGAGCTCCGTGGGGTTCCTAGTGGATTTCGTGATCTCGATATGAAACTTTCAGGATTTCAAAAATCTGATTTGATTATTCTCGCTGCGCGTCCTGCAGTCGGAAAAACATCTATTGCTCTTAATATGGCGAAACATGCTGCTATCAATCACGGTGTTCCTGTAGGAATATTTTCTTTCGAGATGGCCGCAAGTCAATTGGTGGATCGCATGTTGTCATCAGAAGCAAATGTTGACGCGTGGAAAATGCGAACAGGGCAAGGATTAACCGAAGCTGATATGGAACGATTAACCGAAGCTTCAAGTCGTCTTTCAAGTGCACCAATTTTCATTGATGATCAAGCAGGAAATAACGTATTAAAAATGCGTTCAACAGCTCGTCGTTTAAAATCAGAATTTGGACTCGGTTTAATTATTATCGATTACTTGCAATTGATTTCTCCTACAAAAAATTATGATTCTATGGTGAATCAAATTTCAGAAATTTCTCGATCTTTGAAAATGTTGGCTCGTGAATTAGATGTTCCCATAATTGCATTGTCACAACTTTCTCGTGCTGTAGAGCAACGTGGAGGTGAACCTCGATTATCAGATCTCCGAGATTCAGGATCTATTGAACAGGATGCTGACTTGGTAATATTTATTCACAGCGATGATCAGTTTAAACCCAAAGAAGAACGAACTAATATCAAAAAACTCATCATTGCAAAACATCGTCATGGACCTGTTGGTGAAGTAGAATTGTTTTTTGATAGTAATAAAACAAGTTTCATGACCATTGAAAAGAATGAATTTAATGATTATGGTTCACAAAATCAAAACTCATCAAATATTCCAAATCTCCCTGATGAAGATGATTTTTAACCCTCTCTTTTTATCTCTATGAATCCGACCGATGAACTCGCAAATAGCTTTATGAAATTCCCAGGAATTGGCCGACGACAGGCCAAGCGTTTTGCGTATTTTATTATTCAATCACAACCTGCATTTGTGCAACGTCTTGCGAATCAAATTTTAACAGCTCAAAAAAATGTAAAACTTGATCCGGAAAGTTTTCAGTATTTTTACTCAGAAAACCCTGCCGAATCTCGTTCCCCATTAATGCGTGACACAAGTCGTAACTCGAAAATTCTTATGATTGTAGAAAAAGATGTAGATATTGAATCAATTGAAAAATCAAAAGCATTTACTGGTCATTATTTTGTATTAGGCGGATTAGCACCCATGATTGATACTGAACTCGATCAAATGATTCGTGTTCCGCAATTATTAAAACGTATCGAAGATAAAGGAGAACGTCATGAGCTCGATGAGATTATTTTTGCCCTTGCTGCGAATCCTGAAGGCGATCGCACTACGAATCTGATTAAGCAAAAAATCGCCCCTTTACAGGAACGATTTGGGTTTAAGGTTTCTCAACTTGGCCGAGGATTTTCAACAGGAACAGAGGTAGAATATTCTGATGCAGATACCCTTGCAAGTGCATTAGAAAATAGAAAATAAAAATCCCCCATATGGGATTTTTATTTTCTATTCTTTTGATCTCATAATTGGAAAAAAGATCACGTCACGTAGGTTTTCTTGTTCAGTAAGGATTGCAACTAATCGATCAATTCCCATTCCAAATCCTGTCATTGGTGGCATTCCGTGCTCCATAGCCGTAAGGAATCTTTCATCAATTTCCATAGCTTCTGCGTCCCCTCCTGCTTTTGCAGCAGATTGTTTTTCAAGGAGTGCACGCTGTATAAGCGGATTCACTAATTCTGCATACTGATTCGTAATTTCGGCACCGGCAATAATTAATTGGGCCACACGAGCTGTTCCGTCTGGATTTTGCTGTGCGAGAGGTTTTAATTCACCAGGATAATCCATAACAAATGTTGGGTGAATGATTTTATTTCGTGAAGATTTTTTATAAATATAATCAAGAAGATTTGCTTTTCCTGTAGTTATAATTTCATCACTACTCATTCCCCATTCTTTTGCGATATTTTGAATTTCTTGCAATGACGCAGATTCCATATCAATTCCTGTATTTTCTTTTAACAAATCTCCAAAGCGTACTTTTGGCCAAACGCCTCCAAAATCTACTTCTGTTTGATTTCCATTTTTATCCATTACCATAAATGACATTTTTCCAATCACATCACGAGCAATTCCTCGTAATAATTCCTCGGTCCATGCCATATTACTTTCCAATGTTTCGTACGCTGCATACCATTCAATCATCGTAAATTCTTGAATATGGGTTGGATCGGAACCTTCATTTCTGAAGTTTTTACCAATTTCATAGATACGATTATATCCGGCCGTCATCATCATTTTATGCTCTAATTCAAGAGAAATACGCAACACCATATCCATATCATAGTCATTATGATGAGTATTAAATGTTTTTGCCATCGCACCTCCTGCTTGGTTTTGTAAAACAGGAGTTTCAATTTCCAAGAAATCTTTCGCATCAAAAAAATCTCGAACATATTTAATAATCTTTGAACGTGTTTCAAAACGTTTAAATACTTCAGGTTTCATGAGTGCCTCGAGATATCGTTTACGTAATCGTTCTTCATCGTCTTCAATTCCGTAATGTTCTGAAGGAATTGGCAATAATGTTTTGGTTGCCATAACCCAATTATTTACCAAAATACTAGGTTCTCCTCGTTGTGTCGTAAAAACACTTCCTGTTACAGAAATAATATCACCAATGTCTACAGCTTCACCAAATAAACTAAAAAGTCCTTCTTCGATTTCGTCTTTTTTAAATACAGCCTGAAATCGTTCTGTGCCATCAAATAATGTTGCAAACATGATTGCTCCTTGTCCACGCAATGACATGATGCGACCTGTTACTGATAAAGAAGTTCCCGATGTTTCTAGTTTCTCAAAATCATTCTTTAGTTCTGCCAATGTCATATCGCGCGGAACACCCGCTGGAAATGGATTCATGCCAGCGGTTTGTAATTTTTCTAGTTTTTCGAGACGTACGTCACGGAGTTCTGATAGTGATGCCATATACATGACACTATAGCATGAAATAATGCCAAATAAAAACGCCTATCTTGATACATAGGCATTATTCAACAGAGATAATTTTATAAACAACTTCACCTCGAGGAGTGACCATGGTAAAAGAATCTCCTGCATTTTTTCCTACCATAGCAGCACCAATAGGTGATGTTGTTGAAATTTTATTTGCAGACAAATCAGCTTCTGTTTCTGAAACGATCAAATAGGTTTGTGGTGTTCCTGTGCCTTGTTTTTCTACAACAACCGTTGCGCCTAATTCTACCTTATTTGATCCTGTACGTTCAACAAGTTTTGCATATTTGAGAATGTATTCGATTTCTTGGATACGTCCTTCATTTTTTCCCTGCTCATCACGAGATGATTGATATTCAGCATTTTCTGATAAATCCCCAAGAGCTCGAGCTGCTTGTAAGCGCTCTGAAATAGCCGGTCGCACTACCGTTTTTAAATGAATCATTTCTGATTCGAGTTCTTGTTTTTTCTGTGCGGTAATATAAATCTGTTCTGACATATAAAAAATACATTAGCATAATTTAAAAAATAAGGAAATTATGCAAAAAAAATAGAGGCTTCCCATAAAGGAAAGCCTCACTCGTTTAAATTCGCCTGGGAGAGCATTGATGTCTTAGCTGCTGCCGAGCGGTGCATTGCACAAAAAAACCTTTTTCATACGCGATGAATTTTAGGAGGTTAATTAAAAAAGAACATTATTAATATAGCAAATGATATAAAGCTGTCAAGTATCTTCAAGGCACTGTTGTAAAAAAAATTGTGGATAGTGCATAAAAAACCATTGTTTTTCAATGGTTTTTTATCAAATTACTGAATAAAGAAATTTGGATTTTCTTGTTGAATAGCACTGAATACTTTGTTCATTACAAAAGTTGCCCCAGTTTGGTTTGTCGATGCGGCTTTTTCCATCACGACTACGAATGCATATTTAGGATTTTCTAAAGGAAAAAATCCTGTTGTCCATGAATTCATAAATGCATTACGAGGCCCTACTTGTGCAGTTCCTGTTTTAGCTGCAGCTGCAACATAAGGCACATTAATTGCCTGAGCTGTCCCCTTGGTCACCGTTTGACGCATTGCATCATGAATCACATCGTACCAATGATCATCAATTCCTGTAATAATAGTTGGTGCGCTAGTTTGCGATCTTGGATTTAGAAATACAAACGGCTGCACAAGTTTTCCACGATTTGCAATCGCTGCAACTGCACGCACCATTTCCAGGGTTGTTACCTGATATCCAAATTGACCAATCGATGAGTTATACGTATCTCCTTGTCGCCAAGTTGCATCTTTAGGAAATGTTTTCGCTTTCCATGCCATACTTGGAATATTTCCAATGGTTTCTCCGTCGAGATCAATTCCTGTTTTTTGATTCAATCCAAATTTTTCTAAATAAGTATCGATACGATCAATACCTAACCCTTCTTGATTTTTATAACCACCTCCAATTGCATAGAAAAATGTATTTACTGATTCAGCGATCGCATGATAAACATCTGTAGTACCATGTCCACCTTTTTTCCAATCACGGAACACTTGAGGTTTTGTTGGGTCATAACGGTTTGGAATTTCTACTTGTCCACTACTATATACAGTTGTTTGTGGAGTAATAATTTTTTCCTGGAGTGCAGCAAGTGCGAGATATGGTTTTACAATAGAACCAGGAGTATATAACCCAGCAAGCGCACGATTCAAATATACTCGTCGATTGTCTGTAGCATATTTTGCAATGGTTGCACGATCATCTCCATGTGACAAAATATTAAGATCATATTCAGGATAGCTGGTAAGTGCAAGAATTTCTCCTGTTTGTACATTCATCATTACTCCAGCACCCCCTTCAAATCCTCGAGTTTCTGCCAACTCTTTAATTCCATCGTACATTGATTGTTGTATTAATGCATCAATAGTCAAGGTGACATTTGTTCCTGATTGAGGGAGGCTTATCATGTTTTCATTCAAGGGTTTTTGATGAGCATCAACCTCGATAATTTTTTGACCATTCACACCTGCTAAGAGATCATTCATTTTTTTCTCTACTCCAGATTTTCCAATAATTTCATGCTGCCAAAAAAATCCTGAGTTGTCTTTTGTGGGATATCCCACATATCCAATAAGATGAGCAAATCCACCAGCAGGAATATATTCACGAACTGCAAATGGTTCCCCTTCACTACTTGCAACATTCCATGCGAGCTCTTTACCATTACGATCAAAAATAACTCCACGATCTGCAAAGATTGGACTATGTTGTAATCGGTTATTCTCACTTTTTGCAAGATACGATACTCCGTTCACTAGTTGCAAATGAATCATTTGTACAAGAAAAATAACGCCTACCACTACTGATAATATAGCCACTGCAAAAAAAGTTCTCTTGGTAATGGAACGCTCAATCATTCCTTCAAATTGTTGATGATCAAATCCAGATACGTTAATCGAATCCATGAAAATCTCATCGAGATCAATCGAGTGTGTTGTTATTTTATTACTGCGCGTAATTTTTTTAAAAATGTGAAAAACCATAATAGTTTATTTTAGGTCGAACTATTTCCATAATTCCGACAGGGATCATGAAAATAATCGTGTGCATCATATGGCGATACCATGACATAGAACCTCCACCAAACATAATATCAATAACAACTCCAGCAAATATAAGTTCAAGATACCACTGAAAAAAAATAGCACCAATTATTCCAACGATAAAAACCACCCACCAAGGAGTAGTAAAGATCAGCACTATCAGGATTATATCAAATCCTATCCGCATGCTGCCCGACAGGGACTCGAACCCCAATACCCAGGACCAAAACCTGGTGTCCTACCATTAGACGATCGGGCAATGTAAAAGCCTCGATAAAAGGCTTTTAGATTTCGTTATTATTACCTAAAATACGTATAAAAGCAAGCTCTACTGGAATAGTAACCATATGAGTCTTTTTCATTTCTTGCAACATGTTCAATAGTTCTACAATTAATTGCGCATTGAAAATGTTTTTTTCTTTTGCCCATGTTTGCAATAACGCAATCACATCACCATTTAATTCTGCAGCAATCGTATTAGCAAATTGAGGTGCAAAACGGAACAATACAATCATACGAACATGGTGAATAACTCGTTCGATAAAATCATCGAGCGCAAGTCCCTGGTCTTGTATCTGGTGAATAATATCGAGAGTTGTTTCAAGATCCTTGCTATGTAATGCATTAAGAAAATCAGCAACCATGACACTGTGTGGTTTTGATAAAATATTCGAAACCATTGCTGCGGTTATTTTTTTTCCTGAGGATTGCATTACCCGTTCAAAGACTCCCCATGTATCACGAAATGCACCATCACCATGATGAGCAATTAATTCGAGAGCCTCGTCATCGATAGTAACACCCTCTGCAGCAGCGCCTGCTGCAAGCATTTTTTTCAAAATATCAGTAGTTGGTTTTTTGAATTCAAAAACCTGACATCGTGAAATAATGGTTGGGATTACCTTGTGGAGCTCTGTCGTTGCTAGAATAAAAATAACATGAGCAGGAGGCTCTTCGAGTGTTTTAAGAAGTGCATTCCATGCATCTTTGGTAAACATGTGAACCTCATCGAGAATATAGACTTTGTATTTTGAATCAAAAGGTAATGTCGAAACTCCTGCAAGTAATTCACGAACATCTTCGATTTTACGATTAGATGCAGCATCGATTTCGTAAATATCGTTTGTAGAAACTCCTAATTCTCGAGCAAAAATACGAGCCAGTGATGTTTTCCCGGTTCCTCGTGATCCAGCAAATAAATATGCGTGTGATATTTCATTTTTTTTCAAGGATGCTTGTAGCGAATGAACGATAGCATCTTGTCCGAGAACTTGATCAAATGTTTGTGGACGATATTTTCGATAAAAGGCGATGTGTGACATATAGAGTGTAGTATATCATTTTTTATTACGATAAAAAGCCTTCAACAATTGTTCTAACCGTTGTAACATCAGGTGCATCCATTAATTTCATACGAAGCTCTTTGGCGCCAGGAAAGCCATGACAATACGCTTTGTAGTGTTTTTTCATCGTTGCAAAATTTTTATGCGGCAACAAATCACAAAAAAGTTGTGAATGTTCTACCATTACTCGAAGTTTTTGATCAAGGGGAATATCTGAAACTGTATATCGAGAATTCCCCATTATTTTTTTAGCCCAAGACGCTGGAAGTAATCTTAACAAGAACCCCTGCTTCCAATTTCCTCGCTTAATAACCTGGACAGATTGATTAAAAATCCAAGGATTTCCAAAACACGCTCGCCCAATCATAAGCCCATCAGCACCATATTGTTTCGCCTTTTCAAGTCCATCTGCCCTATCAACAATATCTCCGTTCCCGATAATAATCGTTTCTGGCGAAATTTGATCACGTAATTTTACAACGCGTGAAATATAATTCCAGTTTGCAGGAACCTTGGAAAGATCTTTACGAGTACGTGCATGTATCGTAAGAGCTGCAAGGTTTTGCTGTAAAAGAAGGCCGATCCACCCCTCAATATCTTCTTTATTATATCCTACTCGCGTTTTTACTGAAACGGGAATATTTTTTCCAGATTCTTTAATACCGTCACGAGCTGCTTGAATAATTTCAATTGCTTTTTCTGGAGTTTTAATCATCGCAGAACCGCATCCTTGTTTTTCAATCGTTCGATCTGGACACCCCATATTAATATCTACCCCATCAAAACCAAGCTCTGCACATAACCGTGCGGCATTTTTCATATTCACTGGATTGCTTGAAAATAATTGAGCAACAATTGGCCGTTCTGCATCAATAAAGGCTAAATCCTTGATTAATTTTTCTCGTCCTTCTTGATGAGCTAATCCATCTGCAGAAACAAATTCTGTCCATGTCACATCTGGTTTTCCATATTTCGCCAATATACGACGAAAAGCCGGATCGGTAACATCCGCCATAGGGGCAAGCGCAAAAAAAGGCTTTTTAAGTTGTGACCAAAAATTATTATTCATCAGTTCCTCTTAATTGAATTTATAATAAATTTTTCCATCAAAACGCAAATCAATTGATTGTAATGACGTACTCTTTGTTTTTAAATCTTGCTCAAAAGCAGTGTCTGCTAATAAGAGATTTAATGTTTGAATGATTCTGTCAATACTGATGTTTTGTGAAATAATAATTGACGATGTTTGTCCAACTATTATGCCTTGAATCGTTGCAACATGAAATACAATATCTCCTGTTTCTTGATAAGTTACACGAGTAATCTCAATAGGAATCTGTTGAAACGACTTGATAAGTTCTTGAATTTTTTGAAAAAGTTCCTGATCTATAAAACGAGCGCCTAAGGGAGCTTCTTCAGAAATTTTACCACCCTCAAAAGTAATATATACCCCATCATCAAAAATAGGTGCTTCTTTAAATAAAACTCCTTGATCATCTATGAAAAAGCATGTGTTATTTTTACACCAGATATATGAAGGTTTTTTTTCTAGAACCGTAATGGTAATTTCTTGAGTATTACGAAAAGCAACTACGGCCTTTGTTAGGTTAGGAAACTGCGTAAGAATTTGTTGTTCTAAATGTTTCTTTGAAAAGAAAAAAATGTTTGTTTTTGGGATAACCCATGCATAATTTCCTGAAATATTTTGTTGGACATAGTTCGTAATATCATCAGGATTCATTGCTTCAGTTCCTATTGGTGTAATTGTTTGAATTTGAAAATTAGGTTTTCTTAGAATTGCAATTACTAATACCATTACAACCATCGTAAATAATAATCCAATTAAAAGAAACTTCGTCTGCTTACGACGACGTTCTTCGCGATTCTTATTAAATACGTGTGATGAATTCTTTTCCAACATATTTTTGTAATACGTCTGGGATTTTAATTGAACCGTCTGCTTGTTGATAATTTTCAAGAATACACGCTACGATTCGTGGAGTTGCCACTGCGGTATTGTTAAGCGAGTGTACAAAACGCAATTTTCCTTCAGCATCACGATAACGGATATTAAGCCGTCGTGTTTGATAGTCATGAAAATAAGAAGCGGAATGTGTTTCGCGGAATGTGTTTTGTGACGGCATCCACACCTCGATGTCATACTTCTTTACTTGGCCTTGACCTAAATCACCTCCACAGTTTACTACCACATGATAGTGAAGACCAAGCTCTTGAAGAAGTTCTTCTACGTTTGCTGTTATTTCTTCATGAAGTGCAACCGATGTTGCATGAGAAGCTTCGCACAATACTACTTGTTCTAATTTAAAAAATTCATGAACTCGAATAAGTCCCTTGGTATCTTTGCTATGAGATCCTGCCTCTCGACGAAAACACGGAGAGAATGCTGCAAGCTTAATTGGAAGCTGTGATGCTTCTAAAATCTCATCTGAATAATATGACATGGTTGCTACTTCACCAGTCCCAGCAAGATAATCTTCGTCTTGTGTTTTATAGAGATCATCTTCTCCTCCTGGAAGATATCCGGTTCCTATTAATGTTTTCTTATTCACCAATGATGGAACAATCATTGGTGTAAAACCCTTTGCAACTAATTTTTCATTAAATAATTGCCATAATGCCATTTCAATAAGAACTGCTTCGTTTTTCAAAAAATATCCACGAAATCCTGCAACTTTTGCACCACGTTCAAAATCTGCTAAATCAAGAGATTCGCATAATTCAATATGATCTTTAGGATCGAATGAAAATGAAGGTTTTTCTCCCCAAACATGATCTTCTAGGTTTTGTGCATCAGAATCTCCTTCAGGAACAGAAATATCTGGGACATTAGGTACTGCAAGCATTAATGTTTGCCATGTTGTCATAATCTCTTTTAAAGATTCTTCATGTTTTTTCAAATCCTCTTTTAAAAGCGTCATTTTAGCAATGAGCTCTTGTTTTTCTTCTGGTGTTGCACTTGGAATTTTATCAGAAACAATATTTTGTTCTGCGCGTAAATTTTCAACAAGTGACAATTTTTCGAGACGATTTTGATCAGCAATAATCAATTCATCAACATTGAAATTAATATGCTTTTTACGAGCAGCTTCACGAATAAGATCCGGATTTTCTCGGATAAATTTAATGTCTAACATAGTGATGTTACTATATCAAAAAAACCAATGGATTGCACGTTTTTTTGAAAATTTATTTTTTCTTTATTTTTTCTTAGGAATTTCTTTATTGTCTACTTGTTAGGATTTATAAATATGGACGATTACCCTATTTATAATCTTTCCCAAGAAATAATTAATCATTATTTTAATGAGATACCTAATAAACCAAAGCAGCTTTTTGCACGAGGAACATTTCCTTATGATAATCATTCTGTCTTTTTAACTATCGTCGGTTCGCGCAATGCAACACCCTATGGAGAACAAGTATGTAGAAAATTAATAGAAGGATTACGGGGATATCCTATTGTTATAGTATCCGGACTTGCGGTAGGTATTGATAGTATCGCCCATCATGCAGCCATTGACGCAAATCTTAGTGTTGTAGCATTTCCAGGTTCTGGACTTGGTGAAAAAATAATTTATCCTCGTAGTAATTATCAGCTCGCACAAAAAATCTTACATGCAAATGGGTGTATTATTTCTGAATATCCAGAAAATCAAAATGGTAAATCTTGGACATTTCCTGAACGCAATCGACTTATGGCAGGTATTGCCAGAGCTACTTTATTAATTGAAGCAACACACAAATCGGGATCGCGAATTACTGCGCGACTTGCAACGGAATACAATCGCGATGTTTTTGCAGTTCCCGGTGATATTTTTCGAATAACTTCAGAAGCTCCTAACGAACTTATTCGCATGGGAGCATTACCAATTACATCATCTGAGGAACTTCTTGAAGCGCTTGGCTTTCATATTACCGAACAACCCATGCTTGATTTATTTTCTGAAGCAACTTCTGATGAACAACAAGTATTAAAATTACTTGCAAGTCCAAAATTAAAAGGCGACCTTATTCGTGAACTAGGAATTCCAACACACAAAGCAAGTGTTCTTATTTCTCAAATGGAACTCAAGGGGTTTATCAAGGATATGGGTGGCGAGTTAAGGAGAGGGTGAAATTGAATCGAATCATGTGAGGATGTTTTGAAAAAAGAAAATAATATGTTATCAATAAGACATTCTATGAAACTATTAATTGTGGAGTCACCATCAAAAGCGAAAACGATTGAAAAATATCTCGACGGAAAATATACCGTGCGTGCTTCGATTGGGCACATTCGAGATCTCCCAAAATCAAATAAAGATGCGATCGATATTCCAGCAGGATTTATTCCTCGATATGAAATTTCAATCGGTAAAGAACGTGTTATTTCTGAATTACAAACCCTTGCTAAAAAAGCTGATGAGGTAATTCTTGCAACCGACCCGGATCGAGAAGGAGAAGCTATCTCATGGCATCTGAAAGAAATTCTTGAGGAGGCACATATCAAAGCTCCTATTAAGCGAGCAACTTTTAACGAAATTACTCAGGAAGCAGTTATTGAAGCATTACAGCACCCTCGTACAATTGATGAAAAACTCGTTTCAGCTCAAGAGGCGCGACGGGTACTTGACCGTCTCGTAGGATATGATCTTTCCGGACTCATTTGGAAAAAAGTTCGCTATGGATTATCAGCTGGACGCGTTCAATCACCTGCATTACGTATTATTATGGAGCGTGAGCGAGAAATTCGTGCATTTGTTCCAGAAGATTTTTGGACTATTGAAGGATTGTTTAAAATAGGCACCTCATCTCAAACAGAGACACATTTACACTTAACTTGTAGCGAAGAGCCTCGGGACAAAAAAATCGTCGACGAGATCCTTGCTCTTGGAAAAAATAATCCTTGGATTATTACTGATATCAAAGAGTCTGAGCAAAAACGTACAGCACGTGCTCCTTTTACTACATCAACATTGCAACAAACCGCATCAACACGTCTTGGTTTTTCACCATCACGAACCATGCAGGTTGCTCAGCGTCTATATGAAGCAGGACATATTACGTATATGCGTACGGATAGTAGCAATCTTTCAAAACAAGCTCAATCACAAATTCTAGAAATCGTTGAGAAAAACTATGGATCAAATTATGTACAAGCTAAAACCTATGCGTCAAAATCAAAAAATGCTCAAGAAGCCCATGAGGCAATTCGACCTACTCATTTCACAATAAAAAATGCAGGAGCAACAGACGAGCAGCAAGAACTCTATCGATTAATTTGGGAACGTGCTGTTTCTTCGCAAATGAGTGATGCGAAAATGTTGAAAACAAAAATTGTAGCGAATATCAAGAATTCAGTATCATCACATACAATTCCTGATTTCACCGCAAATGGTTCTCGTCTCTTATTCCCAGGATGGCTTGCGGTTGATACTGCAGCACGTGGAGAAGATGTAGAGTTGCCACAAGCAACCGTTGGACAAGAACTCGTAGTAGCATCTCTTGATGCAACAAGTAAGCAAACCCAGCCACCTGGTCGCTATACTGAAGCAGGGTTAGTAAAAGAGCTGGAGGCACGTGATATTGGACGCCCAAGTACCTATGCATCAATTATCAAAACATTGGAAGATCGTGGGTATATAAAAAAAGAAGGAAGAACTTTATTTCCTACAGATACCGGAGATGTTGTTTCAACATTCCTTGAACAAAATTTTGAAAAATATATTTCTGATACGTTTACTGCGGAAATGGAAAATGAACTTGATGAAATAGCTGAAGGTAAACGAACTTACCTCAAAACTCTCAAGGATTTTTATATCCCCTTTCTTGCTGATGTTGCCGCAAAAGAATCTATTCCTAAAATTACCAATCTCGGAATTGCTGATGAAAAATTTAAATGTCCTAAATGTGGATCACCTATGGAAATCAAGTTAGGACGTTCTGGAAAATTTTTATCATGTACAAAATATCCAGAATGCGATGGAGCGCTCACTGTTGATGGACAAGAAGTTGGTGAGGAAAAACCTTTTGCAATACATCCAAAAACCGGTGAGCCTATTTTCTTACTTACGGGACGATTTGGTCCGTATGTGCAATTAGGAAAGACTCCAGAAAAACCAGTAAAAGCAAAACGTAAAAAAGGTAATCCAAAACCAGAACCGGTGATTACTGTAATACCTCGACGAGCAAGTTTACCTGCTAAAATGAAACCAGAAGATGTGACTGTTGATTTGGCGATAAAACTCCTTGAACTTCCTCGTGAATTGGGTACTGACCCAACAACGAACGAAATGGTTATTGCAAATATTGGAAGATTTGGTCCATATGTTGGTCGAAATCGAGAGTTTCGCTCAATTAAAAAATCAAGTGGCCTTGATCCGTATACAATTACCCTTGATCAGGCACTTTCATTAATTAATGCACCAAAAACACTTCCTAAAGGAGTTGAATTGGTTCGCACGGTAGGAATTCATCCGAAGACTAAAAAAGAAATTCAAATTTTGAAATCAAAATCTGGAAACTTTATTAAACAAGGTTTGAATAGAATTTATATTCCTGATACGGTGAATCCATTAGATATTTCTTTGGATGAGGTTGTTGCATTGATGACTATAGCAAGTGCTGATAAAAAGAAACGCGTATAAAAAACCGGCAAAAATATTGCCGGTTTTTTTATTAATTCAAATTCTTTTTCGAATCATAGAATCCAGATTTGAATTCGTCTTTTAGTTTTTGTACTCCATCAATCCTAAGAGTCATACAGTCAAAAATTTTCTTCTGACTTATTATCTTGTCTCGTAACGCAAAAATTAATCCATATCCGTAACAAACTGGAACATTTCCGTTTTTGTAAACAACTATGTACAAAACTGTTTCAATGCGTACTTTCAGAAAGAATTTTTTATTTTCCTCGCATGGAACTATTACAAAAGACATTCCTTCGATACACTGAGATTCGGTTCTGCGTAGAACAGAAAATTCAAAATTTTCTTCTCTTTGAGGGTCAGTATTCATATCGTATGAAATTTTATTTACGAAAATAATACCATTTCTGGTATTATTTGTAAAGCTATATCTTAAACTCTATAACGTCTCCATCTTTTACAATATATTCTTTCCCTTCTGTGCGCACCAATCCTTTTGATTTTGCGGCAACCATAGAACCTGATTCTAAGAGATCGCTCCAAAATACTACCTCGGCACGAATGAATTTTTTCTCAAAATCAGTATGGATTGCGGCTGCAGCAACAGGCGCCGTTGATCCAGCAAGAATGGTCCACGCTCGTGTTTCTTTTTCACCGGTTGTAAAATACGTTGCAAGTCCGAGAAGTTTATATGATTTCTTGATAAGGGTATCAATCCCATCATCACCACTTCCCATTTCATTTCGCATCATAGCGCGTTCTTCGCCTTCAAAATCTGATAATTCATGTTCTGTCTTTGCATCAATTACCACCCATTCTGATCCATAACTTTCAATTTCTTTACAGATTGCAGCAAAAACTTCTGGATTTGTTTCATCAAGATTTTTTCCTCCTGAGCGCTTGTTCAATCCATAAATAAATTTTTTACGAGTAAGTAGATTTAATTGTTTTGCAATTTTCTCTTCTTCATCTTTTAATACGACGGTGTTTGCCATTTTTTCTGCGAGGAGTGCCTCATGAATTTTCTTCGCAATAGATTCTTCGAGGATTGCTGTCTTGTCTCCTCGCTTTACATCTTTTTGAAGATTCGAAATTCTTTTTTCCACAGTTTCAATATCTGCCAAGATGAGCTCCATGTTGATTACCTTGATATCACGCAATGGATCAATCTCACCATACACGTGATTAATCGCCTCTTTCCCGTCATCTAACGCAAAAATACGTACCATTTCTAAAATAGCATCCGTTTCGCGAATGTTTGCAAGAAATTTATTTCCAAGACCTTCTCCTTGGGATGCACCTGCAACAAGTCCTGCAATATCTACGAATTCAATAGCTGCAGGAATTGTTTTTTGTGTTTGTGAAAATTCTGCGAGTTTATACAGACGTTCATCAGGTACCGCAACAACACCTACCGATGGATCAATAGTTGCGAATGGATAGTTTGCGATCAAAACCCCTTTTTTAGTAAGTGCGTTAAATAATGTAGACTTCCCAACATTTGGGAGACCTACGATTCCGATTGAGAGTGACATATCATTATTTCCCAAACCCACCTAAAATCTTTTGTAATTCAGCCTGATGTTCGCGCATCACGGTCATCATCGCAGCCTGTTCTCCTACTCCTTGTTTTTTCTTGGCTTCTACTTGGTCTTGAATTTTCTTGAAAAATTCAGGGTTTTTTTCGATTACCTCGAGCAATTGGTCTACTTGTGCATCATTCATCCCAGCTGCCTTTAATTTAGAACCTACTAATTTTTTGAGAATAAATTTTTGAAACATAGTGGACTATATATACCATATTCTATGTTAAAATAAAAGCATGACCAGAGTAGAAGATTTACAAAAAATTCAAGAAGATGCTCACAATGTGTGTATTTGTGAACTCAAAAAAACAGCACTTCATCCTGTATTTGGCGACGGAAATCCTGATGCAAAAATTGTTTTCATTGGTGAAGCTCCAGGAAAAAGTGAAGATGAGCAAGGAAAACCATTCATTGGACGTGCTGGAAAATTTTTGTCTGAAATGCTCGCAACGATTCATATGAAACGAGAAGATGTCTATATCACTAATATTGTAAAATATCGACCCCCTCATAATAGAGATCCAGAACATCAAGAAAAAATCGATTGCGCACCATGGTTATATGCCGAATTAAATTTTATCAAACCTGATTTAATTATATTTCTCGGGAGACATTCCATGCTTCATTTTCTTCCTGAATTAAAAATATCTGATGCTCATGGGAAATTAATTCATCGCAAGATCCCCAATATGCATACCGAATATTTTTTACCCCTCTATCATCCTGCAGCAGCATTATATAATGGCGGAATGCGCGAAACAATAAAAGAAGATTTTGTAAAAATTCCATCAATGTTGAAATTAATTCAAGAGAAAAAGCAATCGTAATTACGATTGCTTTTTTCCAAAATACAAATTCCAGACATCTCGTACTGAAACAATAGATAGAAAAAACATAATATCAATAAGAGTTCGTGTAATATACGGAAATAATCCATATGAAACAAATTTCCCAATCATCATAACTGACCATCGTGGACCAACTCCAATATTGAAAGCGTTGGGCTTTGGTACATAAGAAGTATATTTTTTACCAGAAACTTTTGCATCGATTAATCGAGCAATATACTGAGCATCATAAATCGCAGTCTGAGCCAATCCTGAATATGGAGTATCTGCAGCGTCTCCAATAACAAAAACATTTTGAAATCCTTGAGCTTGTAAATATTCATCTACTAACACTCGATTTTTCTTACCTAATTGAAAACCATCAATTTTTGTAACTAGTTCGTTTGTAGTAATTCCAGCTGTCCAAATAAGTGTCTTTGAGCCGAGCGTCATATCTGCCAATGCGACAGTCCATGAATCCTGTTTTCGTAAATCACGATTACATAATACATTCACTCCTAATTGTTTAAGTCTTTTTTCTACACGAATACTTACAGATTCTGGTAACATTGCGAGTACTCGGGATGATGCCTCAATCAAATCAATTGTGACGAGTGATTTTACAATGCCATATTTTTTAGCGAGTTGCTCAGATAAAACCGCTAATTCACCTGTCAAATCAACCCCATTCGGACCACCACCAACAACAATAATATGCAGTCCTACTACGGTTTCAGCCTTGTCGGTTTTTACATGCTTTTGAAACATCATTTCAATATGTTCACGCAATCGTTTTGCATCAACAACTGATTTAAAACTAAAAGCCTTTTCTTTTAATCCTTCGATATTAAAATATTCAGTTTGACTCCCTAGTGCAATCACTAAACTATCTGCTTGGATTGTTTGGGTTTGAGTCGTAACTATTTTTGCATGAGCATCAATAGCAATCACCGGTTCTACGACAATACGGATAGGCATTCCTCGAAAAATTCTTGTAAGAGGAATTTGATATACAGGATGATGAGAAACACCAACTACTTTGTGGAGTCCTGGATAATATTCAAAATAGGGATTTTTGGTAATTAAAGTAACTATTGTTTTAGATTTTTTAACAAGATTTAAAGCTGTTCGTATTCCTGCAAAACCAGCTCCGATAATAACGACATGGTGTTTGTGTTCCATAGATACGTTATATTATATCAATATATATGGTATAATCCAACCATCTCGAATTTTTGGTAAGAAAAATACCTGTTATTCGTTATCTCTCATGAACCAGAAACACATGGAAAAACAAAAGCAATTTATAGAAATATATGATCGTTTTAACGACGAAATTTTCAGGTTCTGTTTATCAAAAACACGAAACCGTGACGAATCATTAGATATTACCCAAGAATCTTTTATCAAAGTTTGGGATTATCTACGATCCGGGAAAACCATTGGTAGTGTACGAGGATTATTGTATCGTATTGCGCGCAATAATATTATTGACCGTAGTCGTAAAAAGAAACCCACCTCTCTTGATGCGATTCTTGACGATACTTTTGGATCTGATATTCCAGATTCTACCTCACCTAGTCATGAGGACTATCTTATTACTCAATCGATGATCGAGGAATTGAAACGACTCCCTGAGCAACACTATGAAATTCTTGTTCTCAGATATATCCAAGAACTTACTCTTTCAGAGATTGCCACCATGTACAACGAATCAGAAAATACTATTTCGGTTCGCATTCACCGAGCTCTCAAACAAGCTCAAAAACTATT
>CAZJXT010000005.1:0-20981 GCA_964550225.1 uncultured Candidatus Saccharibacteria bacterium | reverse complement strand
TAACCCATGAGCAAGAATATACAAAATACTGTGATCGTGTCATTTATTTATCAGATGGACAAATAATAGAACCAAAAAACCCTTAATAGGGTTTTTTGGTAAGCGGAATAATGATAATAATTCCGAAAAGAGCGATAATCCCTAAAATAATAAAAAATGACCAAAGAGGAATAAATTGTAAAAGTCCTGCTCCTAAGAGTGTTGCAAAAATTGATGCAAATGGATAGGTATTTCTAAAAAAACCAATAGAACCAACATCATCAGGATGTACCTGTTTGAAAAAATAACTTTCAGTCATTACTTCTACAATACTAGCACCTACACGAGTAGTGAATAAAATAAGAGTAAGTGTTGTTAGTGAATACAAGGGTGCTCGTACAATAAACAAAGTTGCGATTCCCATAATAAAAAGTCCTAACATCATAAGATATTTTTCACAATGGAATTGGTCAGCAATTTTACCGGTGATATATTGGAAAAGAACAAAAGCTGAAAGCATTAGTGTAAACATAATTCCAATATCGTCCCATGCAATACCTACATGCTCATGAAGATAAATAGGGGTATAAATAGTCATCCAGACATAGAAAAATTGTAATGTTCCATTTACCATAAATACAGAACGAAGATGTTTATCGCGAAGGAATTTTTTGATGAGAGAGAAAAGGTTAAATTTAGAAATATGTGCTTGTTTAATATTTGGAATACGTAAGCATATTATAATAAGTACTGGGAAAATAAGAAGAAGAGAGAAACCGTAGAGTGATCCAAATCCTAATCGGTCAATAATATACCCAGCAATAAGAGGGGCCATCATAAAACCAATATTATTTGCTGTGAGATACGCTCCACGAATGGTTCCTTGAATTTTTTCATCTGCAAAATGCTCAATTAAAATATCAAGCCCCAGATAGAGAATCGTATTAAGTCCAAAGAAAAATATAAAACAAAAGGCAATCACGAGTATATTTTGAGAAAAAATAAGCCCAAGAATATTTCCGATATTGATTATCAAGAGAGTTCCTAGAACGATGCGGCTTCCAAGGCGACTCATGATTCGAGGGATAATAAAAAGTCCTATAATAGAGACAATAGCCGATGCTGTGTAAAATATTCCAATAAGTGATTCAGGAATTTTTGTAGCAAGAAATGATGAGTTGATATATACCGTGAGCGCTGTATGAAATGAAAATAAAAATCCAGCCAAGTATATTTTTTTGAGAAAATGTTTCGCATTCATTGCCATAATTATATCATAAAAAATACCCTGAAAGGGTTTTTTTATGATTAGAAACTTACAATAGCAGCCATAACAATAGGTTTTTTACCTGTTTTTTGAAGTAAGAATCTTTCTACTTTTTCAATTAATTCTTCACGAAGATCATCAATTGAATATTTTGGATCAACCATGCGATCTTCGATGACTTTCTTTACGAGGCCTCGGACCTTGTGAAATAGATCTTGATTTTCTCGAATGTAAACAAATCCTCTTGAAAAAATATCAGGAGATTTTTTCAAGGTACCTGTTTTCTCATCAATTACTGCAAAAATATTGAACACTCCTGATTCGAGTAATAATTTACGATCACGCATAACTACTTCTTGAAGTTCTCCAATGCGGCTTCCTTCTACAGCAATAGTTTCATGAGGCGCTCGCACAGGAAGAACCTTCATAGTCACTTCTCCTGTTTTCTTACTAAATTCAATAATAGTCCCATTTCCTTCTGGAATGATTACCTGATCACGGCGTACTCCGAGAGCTTCCACAAGATCTCGATGCATCATCAAACGTGCATAGTTTCCATGTACTGGCATGAACCATTTATATTTGATTTGTTTATGAATCCATTCCAATTCGCCTCGTTTTCCATGTCCTGAAGCGTGCACATCAGAATCTTGATACGTAATAATTTTTGGATCTTTTCGATAAAGAAGATCCTTCAAATCATCAACACGTTTTTCATTTCCTGGAATAACTGATGATGAAAAGATAATCGTATCAGTTTTTTCAAGTTTAAGGAATTTATGAACACCTTTTGATGCACGGTCGAGTATTGAATACTGTTCGCCTTGTCCACCGGTTACGAGCATCATAATTTTATTTTGAGGATATTTATGCATATCTTCAACATCGACAATATGATCAAAACTGGTGAGATTGAGATGTTTTACGATTGCCATGTTGGTTTTCATTGATCGTCCTTCGATAACTACAACACGTCCGTAACGTTTTGCACTTTCCAAAAATCCAACGATACGTTCTACTTGAGATGCGAATGTTGCGATCAGCAACCGTCCTTTAGTATCACGAATTAATTTATCAACAGTATCAGAAACTATTTTTTCTGAAATGGTCCATCCAGGATACGGAATTCCAGTAGATTCGAGAGTCATGAATAATACTTCTTTGTTTTTAAATAAAGCATATTTTTCATATTCTTCTGCAGTAGGAATCCCATTATCATTTTCTACGCGAACATCTCCAGTAAGTACGATTTCTCCACAAGGGGTATCAATGATTATTCCTGCAGAATCAGGAATACTATGAGTAATTCCAAAGAATTTTACCTTGAGATCAGGAGATACAGGAATAAATCCATCATCTTTTTCAACGATTTTAATATTGAGCTCAGGAAGATGTGGATATTCCTCATGACGTTTTTTGATCAAGAGAGCTCCGAACTCCATCGTATAAATAGGTGGATTACCTAAAGATTCTAAAACAAGCGAAAGTCCTCCGATATGATCGAGATGTCCATGAGTTACAACGAGCCCTACAATCATATGTTTTCGCTCTTCTAGATATTTGGTATTAGGAATCATAAAATCAATTCCTGGTGTGTCTTCATCACTAAATTGAAATCCTGCATCAACAACCACAATTTGATTATTGCATTCAATAGCGGTCATGTTGATTGATCCTACTTTTTCAACTCCTCCAATAGCAATTACGCGAACATCGTTTGGTGCAAGAGGTGGAATAACATCCTGTTTTTTTGCAAACTTTGAAGTAGTATCAGTTGCAGTTCTTTCATAACGTTTAATTTCAGGTTTACGAGATCCTCGTCGTGATCCACGATCAAATCGCTTTGCATGAAAGGGTGATTTAGAAGCTCCTGATGTTTGATGGGGAGTAGGAGGTTGTTTTTCTGGAGAAATTGCCATTCGATCAAGTGCTTGTTCAATATCATTCAAAGAGGTTTCTTTTCGATATACATGAGTTCGATAGTTTGAATTTCTTGAAAATGTTTTCCCAGAAGTATTTTGTTGTGAGTTGTGTTGTGTGTTATTCATACAATTAATTACTGTTTTTTACAAAGAGATTCCATACATGATCTGTGTGCGCATACCATTTTGAGATGAGAGCGAGACGATTTTCCTGACTACCAATAGGAGGAAGAATAACATGGTGAATCGAATTATTAATGAGATAGATAAGTTCAGGAGTATAAAGAAATACTACAGGAGCATCTTTACCAAGTTGGGTAGCAATACTGTCATACATAGAAGCCCGCTTACTGTAAGAAAATTCTTTTATTGATGACTCAAGAAGTGTATCAACCGTTTTGTTTGCGTATCCAGTAATATTGAGTCCAGGATCAGATTTTTGAGACGAGTGCCAAAATGCAAAAATATCAGTATCGTGTTTGATAACTTGACCAAAGAGAAGGGCTTCAAAATCGCGACTGCGAATCACTTGTTCATTCAAGATTCCAAGCTCAAAAACTTTTATGTGAACATCAATTCCAAGAGGTTGTAATGATTCAGCGATAATATCAGCAGATCGTTCAAGTTCTTTTGTGTTGACTGTTGAAAGTGAAAATGAGAGAGGAGTGGTCACTTTTGTTTTTCCATTACCACTGATAATAGTTTTTTCACGAATTCCTGTTGCTTCATTCATTTTCCATCCAGCATTGTCTAAGATTTTTCCCGCAAGAAGCTGTCGCTCTTCGAGAGATGATTTAGTGGTATCTAGAGATGTAGGAAGAGGGCCTGCTAATGGTTGAGCAAATCCATTAAAGATAGTTTCAATAATATTATTTTTATCAATACCTATTCTGATAGCTTGGATCACTGCAGTTTCTGCAAAGATTTTATTTTTTATAGGATTAAAAAATATTCCAAAAACACGAGGAAGAGGAGTGGTGATAATATTTGTTGATCGATTAGAAATGGTATTTATGGCATCTGCAGTAACAAGAGCGATTCCATCTACTGAACCACTATCAAATGCAGCAGTAGCATCATTTTTATTAGCATAAATTTTAAAAATAATTTTGTCGATATAGGGTTTTCCTAGAGCAAAGTTTTTAAATGCTGAAAAATGATATTCTTCAGGAATTCCATTTTTTGACCGAGAAACACTTGTTAGTTTATAAGGACCTGATCCAATGGGTTCAGTATTATAAATTGTTGTCTGCCAATCATCGAGTGATAATGTATTCCAAATATGTTTAGGTAAAATACCTAATGTTAATTGAGAGATAAACCCAGCGTATGGTTTTTGAAGAGTAAAAACAATAGTTCGATCATCAGGAGATGATGCAACAACTCCTTCCCACGCAACACGTAGAGGACTCTTCATGCTCGCATCTTGAATTTTAGAAACAGTAAATACAACATCATCAGCAGTAAGTGGTTTTTTATCATGAAACACTAACTTTGGTTTCAAGATAACCGTATAATTTTTTCCATCTGGAGATACGGACCATGATTCTGCAAGATCAGGAACAGGGTTTCCTGATTCATCAATACGAACAAGTCCACTATAAATAAGAGTAGAAATGTCTTTATCTGTATCTGAATAATTAAGAACAGGATTAATAAATCGAGGGCTTCCAATAACAGCTTCAGTGTAAGATCCTCCGTGAAGAGGGATAATAGTTGACCATATATTTGAAAACTGAATGATTCCACCAATTATTCCGACAACAAGAATAATGAAAAAAGCAACGAAAATAAACCGTTCTTTTTTAGAAAAGTTTGCAATAATTTGGCGCAATTTTTGCGCAAAGGATAGTTTGTTATTCATTTTATACACAAATAATTAAGCGTGATAAAAGAATAGATTACGTTTCTTATTTAACAAGCAAAGGTAAAATTGCTGACACAGCAAAGAGAATCGCAACAACAACTGTCGCAATAAAAATAAATTTTTCAGCACCTCGTCGGGCGAAATAAGTCATGTTACTTGAACCTCCTCCTAGAGCACTACCTTCGATTCCATCAGCGGCGCGCTGAATAAGAACAAAGAAAATTAAAAGAAGAGAGAGAGCTAATTGGATCCATGGTAATACATGAGTAATCGTATTCATACTTGAGATTATAGCATAACTACTTTTTTTGTTCAAGTATTCTTGATATACTGTGGATATATGAAATCTATCGCATTTACTATGGTTACTTGTTTAGGGATTGCAGTACTTATTACAGCGGGATATTTTGCAGTAGAAGGATTGAAAGATCCTTCTGAATATATTCCTAATCACAATCAAACAATTGGTGATTTGCGAAATGTAGAGACAGACCCAGAAACTAATACACCACCGGTTCCTACAGTAACAACTCAGGCTCCTGTACAAACCCCAGTAAATACTCTTGCAGTACAAAATACACTTGTTGATAATCTTCAAAAATTAATCGATGCAAAAACAGTACTTAAGATTGGATCAAAGGGGCCATCAGTTGGATATATTCAAGAGTTCATGAATAAATATTTCAAAAAAAGTTTGAAAGTAGATAATGATTTTGGGAAAACTCTTGAAACAAATGTTAAAGCGTTTCAAAAAGCCGTAGGGCTTCCACAGACGGGACAAGTAGGAACTCAAGGTTTAACAAAAATGGTTGAATGGTTAAAGAAAAATTCTTAAAAATTTATGGAATCATCAAAAAAATTTAATTTTCTTAAATGGGCTATTGCTTTAGCATTAGTGATTGTTATCAATTTATTCTTTCATTATGTAATCGCTACTTTTTATAGTGAGCCAAAATTTGAATCATATTGTCCTAATCAGAACCAAATAGTAAATGATGCAGTAACGTGTGTGAATAATGGGGGACAGTGGACAAATAATCAACTATCTCCGAAACAAGTTACTGAGGCGGTAAAAAACGGTGATCCTTTAGGGTGGTGTGATGTAAATTTTACATGTAATAAAAATTATACGGAATCGCATAGTATTTATAACAGAAATGTGTTCATTGTACTTATTACACTTTCAATCGCAGTTCTTACTGTAAGTTTCTTTGTTTCTTTTGAGGTTCTTTCGCTTGGTTTTTCTTGGGCAGGAGTTTTTTCATTAATTATCGCATCAATTCAATATTGGTCGGATGCAAATAATTGGATACGACTCGTTATCCTAGGTATTGCTCTCATTATACTCATTTGGCTCGCTGTGAAAAAGTTTAAAGAGATATAATAAAAAAGCACTTTACAAAGTGCTTTTTTATTGGTATGATGCAGAAAAAAAAGAAAAAGCATGTTGTTCAAAATGACAATTCATTTACTTTGTCTCTATGACATTTTAAAATCGGTTGGTTCTCGAAAAATAACTCTTGTGACCCGTGAAATGTATCCATTGAAAAATACTCACGATCTAAAAACAGGTGAGTTGATCAAGGTAGTAAGCGGCCACGGTGCACCAATTGTGGTTCAGCGATTCGAAGACTATGTTTCTTTCATACGCACAGGAATTAAAAGAGAGGAAACTTTTTTCACATTGGATCCATTTTTTAGAAACTCTTTTCGATTGAAAAGTGGGCAAGTGTATACTGTAGGGGATTTCATCAATAATACATGTGAGAGAAGTCTTCATAAAACAGAATATTATATAACTCACGAAGTACAGATTGCGTAATATTATGTAATTTGGAAAAAAATACGCTTCTTTACAAGAAGCGTATTTTTTGGTATAGTATATTTTATGAGAACACGTAAATTTGCAAGTAAAAAAGGATCGAAACGATTTGGAAAATCTCGGATAACAAAACCTCGATTTATCAAAGAGACTCCAAAATCAAAATGGAAACAAGTGCCTCGAGGAAAACCAGGAATGCGTAAAAATACTATCTCTGAATCATTCCAGAAAAAAACAACAGCTCAAAAACTCGTTGCAAGTTTGCATAACAAAAAAGATCGTGATGCTCGAAAATTATTTTTGGTAGAAGGTGAAAAAACATTTGTTGAAACATTGGATTCTTTCTATCCACTCCATAGCGCATTCGTAACGCATGGATTTTTGGAAATATATCCAGAAGTAAAAGAAACATTTGGAGATAAAATTCACGTAGTTGATGAATATGAGCTTACTTCGATGGGAACATTATCAGTAAATACTATGGCTTTGGGAATTTTTCACCAACAAGATCTTCCTCCGTTTAAAATAGGAGGCCAAGAAGTGGTGTTAGCACTCTGTGATGTGAACGATCCTGGAAACCTAGGAACATTAGTTCGTATTGCAGATTGGTATGGAATCACTAAAATTGTTGCATCAAAAAATACGGTAGATATTTACAATCCAAAAACAATTAGTGCCTCAAAAGGATCATTTGCACGAGTGGGTGTGTACTATCAAGACCTCGAAGATTTTTTCTTGGAGCATGAATCTATTCCTGTATTTGCAGCAGACATGGAAGGAAACAATGTTCACACAACACCGTTTCCAAAACAAGGTATCTTACTCCTTGGAAATGAAACACATGGTATTCCTCATGAACTGGAAGATTATATTGATCATGCAATTACGATTCCTCGTTATGGAAACGCCGAATCGTTGAATGTTGCGATTGCCGGTGCGGTTATTTTAGATAATTGGAAAAAATCCCTCTAGGGGTTTTTTTGTGGACTTTTATATAAAACTGTGTAAAATCAAATAAAAATAAATAGTTCGATATGAAAAAATTTAATCTTATAGTAGGTATTACAGGAACTCTTGGCGCTGGAAAAGGTACAATAGTAGAAGTTCTTCAGAAAGAATATCAATTCATACACTATTCGGTACGAGGGTTTCTTTCAAAAATTTTAAAAGAAGAATCTGCAGACATTACAAGAGATAGCCTTACTATGTTGGGTAACAAACTTCGTGCCCAGTATGGAGGTGATTATATTATTCAGCAAATGCTCAGTGATGCCCAGCAAGAAATATTTCCGGTTGCTATTGAATCGATTCGCTCGAAAATGGAGGTCGATTCATTGTTACAAAAAGGAGTTCCCATTATTGCTATTGATGCAGATCAATCTTTACGATATGATCGTATCGTTGAAAGATCATCAGAAACAGATAGTGTTTCTTATGAAAAATTTTGTGAAGATGAAGCCCGTGAAATGTATAACAAAGATCCTTTGATGCAAAATATTGCATATGCAATGAGTAAGGCGAATTTTCATATTAAAAACAATCATACTTTTGATAGCTTGGAAAGAGAGGTCAAAGAAATTATGAATGCAATTTATCAATTACATAGAGTGTAATTGAATAACACCTTTTTCTAAAAAGAAAGGTGTTATTTTTTACAAAATTTCTATCATTTTATTTTGTCTTAAGTGTCCAGAAATCATACGAAGTTTATTTCGAGGAATTGAGTAATACTCCGCAACCGCGCGAATGACTGCGTCATTCGCGCGGTTCTGCTTGGCATCCTCGCGTACAAACACCCGCAATACCTGCGGAGCTGTTTCTTCGATCGCTGCCTTTTTTGCATTAGGAAATGCCTTGATACGAATGAGGTTCATATTAGAGAGTATATCATGCAAGATTTGATGTAGTATTTTTTGTATGATATTGTTAATGAAACTAAAACCAAAAATATGAGTGTAAATAATCGAACATGGAGTGTTTTTGAAACAAAAATTCAACACCTACTATCTCATGGAGAACAAGAAGATATAAAAGTGCTTCTCGGAGACTTTTTTGCAACGAATTTTGGGATAACAGAATCAAGAATTGATTTTGATGAACAAGATAAAACAATCTTCCGTTATGCAGTACCAACAAATACTATCAAGTACAATGAGGAGCTGAAACAGATGACGCAATTCATTGCAAGCAAGATAGATGTAGTTGAAAATACGTTTCCTGGACAAATGATAACTAATCCTGACGTAACGAAGCCTTGTATAAAAACAACATAAACTAATTATGTTTTTACCCCCCCCCTCGATTTCCGAGGGGGGTTTTGTTATAGTAAAAAATATGAAAATTAACGATTGTGTTATTTATACCGCGGTCTTTTTAACTCCTGAAAGTCAACAAAAATTATTAGAACAATTTCCTGCAATTCATACCAAGGTTTTCGCGCATCACTCGACGATTGAATTTCGTCCACAGAATGCTGATATACCGCTTGGTGAACAGTATCCATTAAAGGTAGTAGGATATATTGCTGATGAAAAAGCTCAAGCAATTATTGTTGAAAATAAATACTCAAAAAAACAACATCCGCATATTACTATTTCTACCCGAGAAGATACGGCCCCTGTGTATGTCGATGAAATGATTCTTGGCGGTGAAATAATCCCAGTAAATGATTTTGTACTTGATGGGGTGGTTGGATATTTTAATGGAACAGATGATGTAATAAAATAATCCCTCTCGATTTCCGAGGGGGTTTGTGGTATAAAATGAAGACATATGAAACCCTACGATCATAAAAAAATTGAAAAGAAGTGGCAGAAGGTTTGGGAAGAGCAAGGTATCTATAAAACCCTTGATGCAAAAAAGGCCAAAGCAAAAAAATTAAAACCGTATTATGTCTTGGATATGTTTCCATATCCATCAGGTGCAGGGTTACATGTGGGGCATCCACGGGGTTATATTGGATCTGATGTGTTGGCGCGTATGAAACGCATGCAGGGATACAATGTGTTGCACCCAATGGGATTTGATTCATTTGGATTACCTGCTGAACAATATGCCATTGCGACCGGGAAAAATCCGGGACCTTTTACGAATCAATTAGTAAAACGTTATCGAGAACAACTCTCGATTCTTGGTTTTTCATTTGATTGGGATCGGACTGTTGCGACCCATGATCCTGCGTATTACAAATGGACGCAGTGGATTTTCTTGCAATTATATAATGCATATTACGATACCAAGAAAAATAAAGCGTGCAGTATTTCTGATTTAATAAAACAATTTGAAAAATCTGGAAATGAAAAAGTTTCTGCAGTATGTGATGCAGATACTCAAACATTTTCTAAAAAAGAATGGAATACTTTTTCAGAACTTGAAAAGCAAAAAATCTTGATGAAGTATCGCTTGGCATATGAAGGATATTCCGAGGTTAATTGGTGTCCGGAATTGGGGACCGTGCTTGCAAATGACGAGGTGATTGAAAAAAATGGAAAAACTGTTTCTGAACGAGGTGAATTTCCTGTGGAGAAAAAATCTATGCGCCAATGGTTTATGCGTATTACAGCGTATGCAGATCGGTTGTTAGATGGATTAAATGACATCGATTGGCCAGAAAATATCAAGGAAATTCAACGAAATTGGATTGGAAAATCAGAAGGGTCCGAAATTGATTTTGCGATTAAAAATAATGATCAAAAAATTACCGTCTTTACTACACGTGCAGATACATTGTTTGGTGTGACCTATGTCGTGCTTGCGCCAGAGCATGCATTAGTAAATGAGTTGAAATCTCAGATTAAAAACTGGGATGAGGTTTCGACATATATTGAACAAGTAAAAAACAAATCTGAAATTGATCGTACTGATACCAAGAAAGAAAAAACTGGGGTATGCCTCGAGGGTGTTTTTGCAATCAATCCTGCAAATGGAGAGCAGGTGCCTGTGTGGATTTCAGATTATGTATTGGCAAGCTATGGAACAGGAGCGGTGATGGGGGTGCCGATGCATGACGATCGCGATCGAGAATTTGCAATAAAATATGAATTGCCGGTCATTGATAGACCATTGGCAAATGTGAAAGAAATTACTCAAAAAGTTGGTGGCAAATTGGTAACAAAATACAAAATGCGCGATGCGATTTTTGCACGACAACGGTATTGGGGAGAACCCATTCCGTTGGTGCATGAACAAGATGGAACGATTTCTGAAGTCTCTGTTAAAAAACTTCCTCTTGAATTACCGAATGTAAAATCATACGCACCTGCAGGAAATGGAGAATCGCCACTGGCGACCGTGAAATCATGGGTGAATGCTGGGTATGAAACAAATACCATGCCGGGATGGGCGGGTTCTTCATGGTACTTCTTGCGTTATACTGATCCGAAAAATAATAAAGCATTTGCCAAGAAGGATGAATTAGATTACTGGTTTGGTAAGAAAAATACTGGGGTTGATATGTATGTCGGAGGAGCAGAACATGCAACGGGGCATTTATTGTATTCACGATTCTGGCATAAGTTTTTACACGATATGGGGTATGTAACATCCGAAGAGCCTTTTCGTGCATTACGCAATCAGGGGTTGATTGGCGGAACGGATGGGCGAAAAATGTCAAAACGATATGGGAATGTTGTAAATCCTGATGATGTAGTTGCACAATTTGGGGCAGATTCAATGCGCGTATTCGAAATGTTTTTAGGACCTTTTGAATCACATCTACCATGGTCAACCGATGGTATCATTGGATCACGACGGTTTATTGAAAAGGTGTGGCGTATTTCTGAAAAAGTTTCTGATACAAAATCTCCAGAAAGTTTACAGAAATCATTACATAAAACGATCAAAAAAGTATCTGAGGATATTATGTCGTTTAGTTTTAATACAGCAATATCTGCAATGATGATATTTACGAATGACGCAGAAAAATCTGAGACTATTGATAGTGAAGATTTCAAAAAATTCTTACAAATTTTTGCACCATTTGCACCGCATGTTGCTGAAGAATTATGGAATGTCTTGGGTGAGAAAAAAACAATTCATACTTCTGGTTGGCCGACTTATAATTCAAAATTACTTGTTGAAAATTCGGTAAAAATGGGAATTCAAGTTAATGGTAAAGTTCGTGCAGAAATTGAAATTACACTAGATGCAACAGAATCTGATGTGAAAAGTATGGTTCTTCAAATTCCCGACATTGTAAAATGGATTGATGGAAAAGAGATTAAGAAATTTATTTATATTCCTAAAAAAATTATTAGCATTGTTATTTAAAAAAGTTTATAATGGATTTATATGATTAGAAAAAATAATTCTGAGCCAAAACAAGAAGGAGGGGTAGAATTAAAAAAACGATTTTCATTTTCAAATATGGGAATCATTGCATGGATCATTGGAGTGCTAGGAGTCATTGGACCACTCATGTGGATCCCTGCAATATCGCTTTCAATAACAAGTAGTAAAGGATTTGTTTTTATCTTTGCATTTCTCGCAATGGTACTCCTCTACGGAATTCATATTTTACGAAGAGGTGAAATTATCATTCCTCAACATTTCATTTTCAAAATATTAGGAATTTTAGTAATCTTTGGATTTATTGGATCGTTATTTGCACCTTCTTTTGGAATGTCATTTTGGGGGTATGGATTCGAAACAACAACATGGTTTTTCTTATTAGTTTTTTCAGGATTTATTTTTTTTGCATCACAAGTTATTCGTTCAAAAAACAATATTAATAAATTATTTTTAGGAATGTTGATTACAACTATTCTGTTGATAGTTTTGCACACATTGAGATTTTTCCTCGGTGCTGATTTTGCGCACATGTATATTTTAGGAGGAGTTACTGATAGTCTCACAGGTGCGTGGTCTGACTTTCTTATCTTGTTAGGAGTAGCAATATTTGGTGCAACTATCACCATTGAATTGGGGACCGTTAATAAAAAAATAAAAACCCTTTTGGGAATATTTGCAATTATAGCGACGAGTATTTTATTTGCAGCTAATGCACAAATGATATTTCTCATTGTAGGATTTGTTGCATTATTAGGATCCCTTTATTTATTTTCATTTGCATTTTGGGATAAAAAAGAAAAAATCTATCAAAAAAAACAACGAGCACCTTGGGGAATGTTGGTACTGCTTATCATAATGATCGGAGGAGTCTTTTTAGCTCCTCGAATAAGTAGTCTCATCTCGTCTTATCAAAATATTACCTTGCGTGACGCTCGGCCGTCTTTGCAAGGAACGATCGAAGTCGCAAAAAATTCAATTATTAGAAATCCGGTAACAGGATATGGCATGAATACATTTGCTGGAGTTTGGAATAAAACAAAACCAGCAGTGCTTTCAGGTACTGTGATGGGGTCAAATAATTTTAATATAGGTTTTGGATATATTCCAACACATATGGCAACAGGGGGTGCTTCTGCAATCATTCTCTGGATTCTCTTTTTAGGAAGCTTGTTGGTGCTGATTATTAAAACGATTACTCGAGGATTTGAAACAGATGCTGATCGATATGTTTTATCAATGCTTGGACTTATCATTATTACAGGATTAGTATTCATGTTTGTGTATATACCAGGAAATAGTGTTTTAATTTTATTTGCAATTCTCATAGGATCTTTATTAGGAGTTTTAGCACAAGCTGGATCAGTTTCAGAAAAAAAATTATCATTTATCAAAGATCCTCGAGTAAGTTTTTTTGGTATTTTAGGGATTACCGCATTAATAGGATTATCAGTAGTGGGTGCATTTTTCATGATTCGTAAAATGTCATCCTTGATTCATTATTCACAAGGAATAGTACTTTTAAATCAAGGAAAACAAGAAGAAGGTGCACAACGTATTACACAAGCGGCAGCGTTGTTTGGACACGATATTTATTATCAAAAGATTTCAGAAAATGCATTACAGCAAGCTCGAACTCTGGCAGGAACTCTTAATCAAATTAATAAGGATCAAGTTTCAAAACAAATTGAACAGGTGCTTGGTACGGCATTAGGTGCCGCACAACAAGCGGTTGCAAAAAATAGTCTTGATTACAAAAACTACCTATTATTAGGAACGGTATATCAAACAATGGTATCGCTCGGTGTTTCTGATGCATACCGTAATGCAGAAAATGCATTCCACGAAGCAGTTTCAAGAAATAAAGAAGACAGTACAATGCTTTTGTTATTTGCAAATCTTGCATTGACTCAGAAAAATAATGAAACTGCTCTTGATTTTATTAAACAATCGATTAATAAATATCCTACTCGAGATGCGTATCTCTTGCGAGGACAGATTGAGATATCTCAACAGAAATGGGCGAGTGCGATAGTTTCATTTAATCAAGTATTGCGATATAGTCCATCTGATGTTATTACCTATATAAAATTGGCGATTGCTTATGAAAAATCAGGAGACATTGTAAATGCTCAGAAAATTTACGATGCAGTAAAAAAGGCATTTTCTGATGGGGATCAAACGATTCAAAAAATAAAAACAAATCTAGGAATTACAGCAATACCTGTTACAGGGTCAATCGATCCGAAAGGAACAACGGTTGCGCCAAATCAAAAAAAGAAATAAAATAGACCTGTATGGTTTCTCGAATATTTAAATTTTTGAATCGTGAATCTGCCGGTATTAACGAGGCAGCCCTTCTTTTGGGGCTGTTTACGTTTATGTCTCAACTATTGGGACTTGTTCGAGATCGTCTCCTTGCAACATATTTAGGAGCAGGAAGTCATCTTGATTTATATTATGCAGCTTTTAAAATACCAGATTTTCTTTATGTGTCTGTTGCAACCTTAGCATCAATTACCGTACTGCTTCCTTACTTGTCTTCAAAATATGGATCAGGAGATAGTGATGGGTATCACCGCGCAAAAACATTTCTTAATCAAGTGTTTTCGGCACTTCTTATTTTTCTCGTAGGATTGAGCATTGTTTTATTTTTTGCTATGCCATGGCTCACGAAAATTATTGCACCTGGTTTTAATGCGGGGCAACATCATACATTAATTATGCTTTCTCGTATTATACTAGCGCAGCCTATCATCATTGGTATTTCAAATATGGTTTCGAGTGTTACCCAGATGTTTCGCAAATTCTTTATTACTGCACTGGCTCCGGTTTTTTATAATCTAGGAATTATTATTGGAATTGTTGCATTTTATCCTATGTTTGGAATTACAGGATTAGCATATGGGGTTTTATTAGGCGCTTTGCTGCATTTAGGAATTCAGATTCCTGTATTAGTGCATCATAAAATGATTCCTACGTTCTCGTTCGTTATCTCTTGGACAGAATTACGTTCAGTGGTAATAACATCAATTCCTCGTACGGTTGGATTATCAATGAATAGTTTTACTGCACTTATCCTTACTTCAATAGCATCACTCCTTGGAGTCGGAGCGATTTCTATTTTTAGTCTTACCAACAACATGTTGAATGTTCCTATCGGAATCATTGGAATTTCATATGCAGTAGCATCGTTTCCAACACTGGTAAAATTCTTTAATAATAATGAGCGTGGTAAATTTGCAGAACATATTGTTAATGCCACTAGAAAAATTATTTTCTGGTCAGTTCCCATGACTATTTTATTTATTGTATTACGCGCACAAATTGTTCGTGTGATTCTCGGGTCTAAGTCATTTTCGTGGAATGATACACGTCTCGCTGCGGCATGCCTCGCACTGTTTGTCGTTGGGCTCGTTGCTCAAAGTTTAGTTCATTTATTTGTGAGAGGATATTACGCAGTAGGAAACACTAAAAAACCACTCATTACTAATTTTATTGGGCAAATAACTACGATTCTTTTAGCGGGATTGTTTTTATGGTTCATGAGAAATAGTGATGATGTTGCGAGTATTTTGCGTGAGTTGTTACGTCTCGAAGGAGTTCCGGTGATCGATCTTCTTGCGCTTCCTTTTGCTTTTGCTATAGGAAATATTTTAAACAGTCTTGCTCTCTGGAGACTTTTCATCAAAGATTTTCCTGAAACAAATACCTATCCAGTTATTCGAACATCGGTGCAAACCATCACGGCGTCACTGTGTATGGGTGCGGTAACCTATGGGGCCTTGAACATCTTTGCATTCATTTTTAATCAAGATACGTTTTGGGGAATTTTTGCCCAAGGATTATTCTCAGCGTTCTTTGGAATCACCATTTTCATGACGGTACTCCTCATGGTTAAAAATCAAGAGATGATTGAATTTATGATCACTTTGAAACGTAAGTTTTGGAAGGCTGATGTGGTTGCAGACTTATAAAAAGCCAAAGAATTATTTTTTATGGGCTTTTTTTATTGCTTAAATATGGTATGATGCGTTCACAACCGTTATGTCACATGACTTTAGAAAAATTAGAAACTTCTCGATTATTGCTCATATCGATCATGGAAAATCAACGCTTGCAGATCGAATGCTTGAGGTAACTCATACGATTGAAAAACGTAAAATGCAGGATCAGGTTCTTGATTCGATGGAACTTGAACGTGAACGAGGAATTACGATCAAAATGCAACCAGTGCGTATGCAGCACGGGGATTTTGTTTTGAATCTCATTGATACTCCAGGACATATCGATTTCTCATATGAAGTATCTCGTGCGCTCAAAGCTGTAGAAGGCTCTATTTTACTTGTTGATGCAACTCAAGGGGTTCAAGCTCAAACACTTACTACTTTAGAAATGGCAAAAGCTTCAGGTCTCGTTATTATTCCCGTAGTATCAAAAGTTGATTCACCGCTTTCGCGTGCTGATGAGGTAAAAATTGAAATCGCAACGGTATTAAATTGCGATCCCGATTCCGTATTAGAAGTTTCTGGAAAAACAGGACAAGGAGTTGCTGAATTATTATCCGCTGTCATTGAACGCATTCCTGCACCTAAAATAGAATTGGATACATTGAAAGCATTAGTATTTGATTTTGAATATTCAAATCACCAAGGAGTTATTGTCTATGTGCGTATGTTTGGAGGATCGGTAAAACGAGGCGATCAACTATTGTTTGCTGTTGCGAATGAAAAATTCAGTGCTCTCGAAGTAGGAACCTTTAGTCCTGGAAAAACAATGGCTGATGAAATTCGTGCAGGAGAAATTGGATATATTGTAACAGGAATTAAACAGCCAGGAATTGCGTCGGTGGGAGATACGATTACATCATTTAAAAATCCAAGTCTTCATTTAGAAGGATATCAGAATCCAAAACCAGTCGTATGGGCATCAGTATATCCAGAATCCCAAGATAGTTTTTCTGATTTAAAATACGCGCTCGCACGATTGCGATTATCTGACTCTGCTTTTTCTTATGAAGAAGAAACATCGGGTGCATTAGGTCGAGGATTTCGTTGTGGATTTTTAGGAATGCTTCATTTGGAAATTATTACAGAACGATTGCGTCGAGAGCATAATTTAGATCTCGTGGTAACTCAGCCATCAATTACCTATCAGGTGACATTAAAAAATGGAAAAGATCAAACAATATATTCGCCACACCTTTTTCCTAATGATGGGGAAGTTGCGAAGGTTCTTGAACCTTGGGTTATGGTACACATCATGACCCCTAATACGTATTTAGGAGGACTTTCAACATTGTGTCACGAACATGAAGGAGAGGTCGTAGATATGGCAAATTTTGGGGATGATCGTACAAAACTGGATGTACTCATGCCATTACGAGAACTCATGAGAAACTTTTTTGATGATCTTAAATCAGTAACCTCTGGATATGCATCCATTGCATATGATTTTGCAGAAATGCGACCAGCTGATGTTACGCGACTTGATATTTTACTCGCAGATGAAGTAGTTCCTGCATTTACTCGAGTGGTTGCACGGAGACGTGCTGCAGAAGAAGCAGAGACAGCTGTAGAAAAATTACACGAAGTCATGCCTCGTCAAATGTTTGAGATGAAAATCCAAGGATATGCTCTCGGAAGAATTCTTGCCTCAAAAACAATTAAGGCATATATGAAAGATGTGACACAGCATATGTACGGAGGAGATATTACTCGTAAAATGAAACTACGAGAAAAACAAAAAGAAGGAAAAAAGAAAATGGCAACACGAGGAAAAGGAAAAGTAAATATTCCCCATGATGTTTTCTTGAAAATGATGAAAAAATAAAACTACCTCATGTTATGAGGTAGTTTTATTTTTTAAAACAACTTAGTTACTCCAGCATAGAGAATAATCATTGATATAATTACAAGGATACTGAGAGCTCCCCAGATCCATTTAATACGCTTTTGGTGTTTACTCGTGAAAATATTCATGTCTTGTAGTATAATCTGAAGAGTTTAAAAGTCAAATAGTATGCGTCACTCTATTATTACAAAAAAAAGACACTGGTTTTATTCTCCGATTATTTCGGTAGTTTTGATAATTTTTGTAATTCTAGGAATTATTTCCGTAGTGGGTGCTTATACGAAACAACACGAAGCGACAATGCTTAGAAAACAATACGAACAAGAATTAGCTGAAGTAAAAAAACATCAAGAAGATCTAGCAGAAAAAATTACCAATCTTTCAACCGAACGAGGATTAGAATCAGAAATTCGTGATAGGTATCGTGTAGTAAAACCAGGGGAACAGCTATTAATTGTAGTTGAACATCCAGAGCAAGAGCCAATAAAAACCTCCGAAGAGAGTTTATTTTTAAAAATTCGTCAATTTGTTGGCTTCTAAAAATATGGTATAATAAATATTGTATGAATAAAAAAATTGAAATTTACTCAACTCCAACATGTCATTTTTGTCATATGGAAAAAGACTTTTTAACAAGTCATAATATTGAATTCACAGATTATAATGTTGCCGCTGATGCTGAAAAACGAGCTTATATTGTTGACCTCATAGGACAAATGGGCGTTCCTGTAACCGTTATTACTGACCTTGATCATCCAGAAAACGATAAACAGGTTTTGATTGGGTTTAGTCAATCACTATTCGAACAACAATTAGGTCTTTCCGGAGATATGAAAATGGCCGCATAGGTCTTTTTCTTTGCCTTCGTAGCTCAATGGATAGAGCAGTTCCGTCCTAAGGAAAAGATGTACGTTCGATTCGTACCGAGGGCACTTACATTTTTACAAAACATGATATACTTTCTCTATATGGAAGACAAAGACTTAGAAGATATTCTTTTAGAAACATTAAAAGTTGCTAAAGAAAATCGTGACTATTTAATCAAGATTGATCGTCGTCAGCGTTGGCATAGAAATTGGCAAGCGTTTTATTGGGCGCTTATTGTTGTGTTAGCACTAACAGGATACTATGTCGCATTTCCTTATCTGCAGATTGTTCGAGAGCGAGTAACTGACATAACAGGTCAAATTCAAGGAATTATTGACGCGTCGGCCATTCCAAAGGAAAATCGAGAATAGTATTGAATTTTTTCCTATTTCCTGTATACTAACGAAGCATTTTTGCTTTTGCTCGGGTAGCTCAGTTGGTAGAGCGCTTCCCTGAAGAGGAATAGGTCACCAGTTCGACCCTGGTCCCGAGCACATCATATAAAACAATAAAACTCCCAAAAGGGAGTTTTATTGTACGCGCAAGGTTGCTTGTCGTTTTTTATCAAATTTAGGAAGCTTGATAGTTACTAATCCATGATGTTCGGTAGCTGTTGCTTGTTCAATATCTACTTCATCAGGAAGAGTAATTGTTCGTGAAAATGATCCCCAGTATAATTCTTGGTGATGGTAATGATGTTGGTATGCATGAGATTCTTGATTACGTTTTCCTCGAATCGTTAATTCTTCTCGAGAAACAGAAATTTGCAAATCCTCTTTTTTAACTCCCGCTGTCATTGTTTTTACAATAATTTCATTACCACTTTCATACACGTCGACAGCTAATTGAGCTTCTTCGGGCTCAGATTCAATTTCTTGAGCAACAATTTCTACAGATGATTCAACCGTTTCGTCATCATCATAAGATTCTTCGAATTGTTGATATCGAGATGCAGAGAGGGGTCTTTTTGAAGGGAGAGAAATAGGTTGATCTTCTTCCATACGAATACTTCCTGTAAGTCGCTCAAAGAAAGATCTTTTTTTAGTGTTAATTGCCATAGATTAAGATTGATTGTTTTGTTGGTGAATAATATTTTCTTGCAATGTCTTCAATCGATCAAAGAGCAAGATTACAATAACAGCGACAAACCAAATTCCTGCAATTGCGATAATTGTGTTTTGTCTAGTGTCCTTCATTATAAAATAATTAAATATAGTGTGCAAGCCTGTTGCAAGACCAATACCAACAATAATATGAATTAATTTGAGAAATTTTCCACCTGAATAGGCAAGTCCTAAAATTACTCCAACGAGAGCTACACAAATAACATGGAGCACGGTAGCACCAAAAAATCTTAAATTTCCCATGGCGATAATCGACTGGATATCGAGACTCTGTGTAATAGGATTAATTAAATACAAAGTATTTTCACACGCTGAAAAACCTAAAGCTCCTGTTACGAGATAGATAGTATAATCAGAACCATCATTAATTGATGAGTGTCCAAATGCTATCAGTGCGATAATAGTAAACTTAATAAACTCTTCAAGGAAAGCATAGAGTATTACTATTTGATCAGGAGGAAGTGTTAATATTTCTACGAGAGGTTTTAATGGAAGCAATAAAAGAACTCCAAGGATTCCCCCAATATAGGACATCCAAATGAGTCCTGTTTGTGCATCTCCATCTGATTCTTTTTTTAACCAAAACCACAACCAGAAAAAGGTGGGGACGATCCCACCAATTCCGGCATAGAGAAGTGTTTCAATGGTTACATTGGCCATGTCTCTATTATAAGTAATTTTTTATTATTTGTCTCGTTTTGTTGTGGCAGCATGCTCCAGATTTCTTCGGTAACAAATGGCATAAATGGATGGAGGGCTTTGATCAAGGTGGTCAGTTGGGTATACAACAACCATTTTGCACTTACAGAATTTGATTCAGTAATTTTTTTCTTTGATCGCTCAATCAATACATCTGCAAATGTGTGCCAGAAATAATGATACAGTTTTTCAGATACAATATAGAATTTGTATTCTTCCATTTCTTTTGTAATTTCTTTTATTACATTCGCAAGCTCATCATGAGATGCTTGATCTTCTTCATCGAACTGAATCG
>CAZJXT010000004.1:0-21080 GCA_964550225.1 uncultured Candidatus Saccharibacteria bacterium | reverse complement strand
CACGACGATTTTATAATGCGAATGTGCGTGATTTTACAACTTCACTTCAAGTATTTCCTGGAAATATTATTGGAAAAATGTTCAATTTTACTGCACCGCAGTATTTTGATATTCCAGATGATGGGGTAGAGAGTAAGCCGGTGGAAGTGAAGTTTTAATTCAAACATGTCTACTCTCTATACTCACCAAACTGAAAACGTTCGTAACACATGGATCCTCATGTCCGTGTTTTTGGTGTTGCTGGTGGGGGTAGGATATGCACTGTCATATGTGTATGGAAATATAAATATCTTGTACGCATTTGGAGTATTTTCAATACTCATGAATATTGTGGCGTATTGGAAATCAGATTCGATTGCATTATCTGCAGCGCATGCACAACCAGCCGATGATCCAGAGTTTTTAGAATTAAATCGTATTGTAGAAAACTTGGCGATTACGGCAGGTCTTCCTAAACCGCGAGTCTATATTATTCACGATGATGCACCCAATGCATTTGCAACAGGACGTGATAAAGATCACGCAGCAATTGCAGTGACAACAGGACTTGTTGCCATCATGGATCGTAATGAGTTAGAAGGAGTGATTGCGCATGAATTAGCACATATCGGGAATCGAGATATTTTGATTGCGACAGTAGTGGTGGTGTTGGTAGGACTTCTCGCTATGGTTTCAGATTTTTTTATGCGCAGTATGATCTGGGGAGGTAATCGCCGAGATGATAATCGCGAAGGAGGAAATCAGTTCATGGTCGTCTTAGGAATTATTGCGATTATTCTTGCGCCCATTGTAGCCACGTTGATCCAGTTAGCAATTTCACGCAAACGAGAATTCTTGGCCGATGCTTCAGGTGCATTACTGACACGATATCCAGAAGGGTTGGCGAGTGCATTACAAAAAATTGGTGCCTACAGTCGCCCGATGGAACACGCATCTACCGCAACAGCTCATTTGTATATTTCAAACCCTTTTGGATCAAAGGTGAATTTTTTGAATAAACTATTTGCGACCCATCCGCCAATTGAAGAGCGTGTAAATAAATTATTGGGAAAATAAAAAGAGCGTCATGCTCTTTTTATTTTCCCAATTCTCGCGTTGCAAGCGCAACTACTAATATACCAAGAGTGTTAAAAACAAATGAAATAGGAATAAACCATCTCGTTTTTATTTTTGCTAATCCAAGAATACTTACCCCTAATTCATCAGGAAGAGGGGATGCAATAATAAGTCCTCCAAAGAATAATACAAACCATCTAAAAAATTTCATGGCAGCAAGTTTTTTGAGTCGCTTACTAGGATGGTCTAGTGAAAAAACTTCTTTAAGATCGTCTGCAAATCGATCTCGAACAAAACGAAAAATAATAATATCACCAATAACAGCACCTATTCCTCCTATAATGGCTACCAAAAATGGATTCTGGAATAATGCAATTTCACCAAGAGTTGCGAGAGCTGGAACTGTTGTAAATACAGAGGTAAAAAACATTCCTGCAATAAATGCGCCAAATAATTTAAATACACCAAGATTATTAATAAAAGAAAGAATAATTCCTGTTTGTACTAAAATTATTGCAATAAGAATACTTAAAATAATAATACCAATATCTTGTAAAATATGAGGTGACTCTAAAATTTTTTTCATGATAATATAATAACATGAATACTATTAGACTTGATCATAAAATTATCCATTTGTTACGTCGAGCATTTATTCCAACAGCACGAATTTCGATATTTATAGTGTATGTATGGTTTGGAATGTTAAAAATATTAGGAGTGTCACCTGCAAGCGGACTCGTGCATGCGTTATTTGATGCGACGATTTCTTTCATGTCGTTTAATACGTTTTATCTGCTCTTTGCATGGTTTGAAGTACTTATCGGAATTATGTTTATTGTTCCTAAGTTTACTCGGTTTGTACTACCACTTCTTTTTATTCATATGATTACTACATTTATGCCGCTCGTATTTTTGCCAAGTGAATCATGGAATGGATTTCTGGTATTAACCCTCCCTGGTCAATATATCGTTAAAAACCTTGTTATTATTGCTGTCGCAATAGGAGTTGCAGCTCATGTACATCCATTAAGACCTCATTCATAGGAGACTGCTATGCAAAACACATAGAGTGTGCTATCATAGTAGAAGTATCTTTTTACGTAGCGTTGTTTTGTTACATTGTGTACGGATAAAAGTTACGGTCGAGTTTATGAGGTTAGAATACAAACACAATGACAAAACTATTCGTAGGAAATCTGTCATGGTCAACAACAGATGATTCACTACGCGCCTTCTTTGAACAAGTAGGAGCAGTACAATCAGCTCGAGTAATCATGGACAAAATGTCAGGACGCTCTCGAGGATTTGGTTTCGTAGAGATGCCAAATGCAGAAGAAGCGGCTAAAGCAATTGCTGATTTGAATGAACAAGATCTTGACGGTCGAAACATTCGTATCAACGAAGCTCTTCCTGAAGGTGAACGACCAGCACGACGACCATTCAATGGAAACCGTGGTGGAGATCGAGGAGGAAACTGGAATAACTAGTTTTCTAATAAAAAAATCCTTTTAAAAGGATTTTTTTATTATTAACTTTTTATAAAAATAGATATATACTAATTATCTATGGATATTACATTTTGGAAAGGAGTTTTTATTGGGATCTTGGTTGCTTTTCCGAGCGGTCCCGTAGGATTTCTTACACTGCGAAGAAGTTATCTTTTTGGTTTACGAAGTGTTATGTATTCTGCATTAGGTGCAGTACTTACTGATGCGTTTTATGGAACAGTAGTTGGTTTTGGTTTAAAAAAAATTGCAAAATTTTTAATTATGGTTGCGCCTTATGCTGAAATTGGCGCAGGCGTTATTTTGTTAGGTATTGGAATTCGTTCTTATTTTCACGATTATGATTTCGAACATCACGAAGGAGAAAATACTCCTTTGAAAGACATTAGTTCAACAGCTATTTTAAATGCACTTAATCCAACACTTATTTTTTCATTCACGGTATTGTTTACTATGATGGGAATGCAAGAATATGTAGGAAATCATCGATATATTATTATTTTTCTCATAGGTATTGCTTCAGGAACCTTTTTGTTCTGGTTTGTTATTAATACTATTATTACAAAACTTAAACAACAGCAGAAAAATTATATTGTTCATAAGGCAAATAAATATACAGGCATTGCACTTGGAATAATTGGAGCAATATTAATAATTCTCGCAATTATAAAAGCAGTCTTCTAAGACTGCTTTTTGTTTCGAATAAGAAATTTTAAAACAATAAATATTGAAAATGCAATAATGATAAAATTTATAATATTGGTAATAAAATTTCCAATCATTATTTGCCCAATCATAATAGTGCTAAAATTTGGTTTTCCAAAAATCATAGCAATTAAAGGCATTATAATATCATTTACAAGGGAAGTGACAATTGCATTAAATGCGGCTCCAATTACAATACCTACTGCAAGATCGATAATGTTTCCTTGTAATGCAAAGTTTTTAAATTCTTGCAAAAATCCAGTTGCTTGACCTGGGACCAATTGTGTTATTTTTTCCATATATAAAATTATTATCTGTTAATATGGATTTAGTATATGAAACTTTCAGATAAAAAGAAAGAAGTCTTTCAGAATCTTGTTTGGGATTATTATAATAAAAACAAACGGGATTATTTACCATGGAGAAAAAAGATCACGCCATACCGTATTTGGGCTTCAGAAATTATGTTGCAACAGACTCAAGTTGATCGAGTAATTCCATTTTTTAATAATTGGATGAAATTGTTTCCTACGATTCAAAAACTTGCTCAAGTTCCACAATCAGAAATACTTCGTGCGTGGAAGGGGCTTGGGTATAATTCACGTGCGTTACGTATGAAGAAAACCGCAGCAGTGGGAAATCTTCCAAAAACTTATGATGATCTGATAAAATTACCTGGTATTGGACCCTATACCGCAGGTGCGATTTGTGCGTTTGCTTATAATCAATCAGTGGTGATTATTGAAACAAATATTCGAAGAGTATTTATCCATCATTTTTTTAAAAATAAAGAAAATGTTCATGATAAGGAACTTTTAGAATTCATTAAAAATACTCTTCCAGAAAATAATTTTCGAGAGTGGTACTGGGCATTGATGGATTATGGATCATTTCTTGGAAAAACGGTTTCTAATCCAAACAAGAAAAGTCGTCACTATGCTCTTCAAAAAAAATTCAAAGGAAGTGATCGTGAAATAAGAGGGAAGATTTTAGAAATACTTCTTGAAAAGAAAAAGATCTCATATAATATGCTTTGTGAAAAATTAAAAAGCCTTTCAGAAAACACTGAAAGGCTTCAAAGAATTCTTGCTGATTTAGAACAAGAAGGTTTTTTACGAAGAAGTCATAGTTTTATCTTTCTTAACTAACTGTTTTGCTCCATCCAAAACTTTCTTCTTTATTGGAAAACACGCTTCATTATTCGATGAAATGTCCAGCAATATTTTTACCAATTCATGTCTTTTTTCTAAAGTTGCAGATTTTACAACATCGTTCATTGTAATCTTGGTCTTTTCTAGAAGATTTTCAAGAGTTTCAATTTTTACTTGTTCAGAATAGTCATGATTAGGAAGAATGGCTTCCAGTTTTGTTAAAACGTTCTTAGATACTACAAGGTGTTGGGTATTAATTGCCATAATTATAGGGTTTTTAGATGAAGAATATTGATAAGCAATTATACTTATAATTAATATTTTGTCAAATATCCTCACTATAGCGTATACTATCACCATGTCATTATTTCAAGATGCTTATAAAAAACTTAACAAGGAACAGCGACGAGCAGTAGACACCCTAGATGGCCCTGTAATGGTAATTGCAGGTCCAGGAACTGGTAAAACTCAAGTACTATCACTACGCATTGCCAATATTCTTCAAAAAACTGACATCGGAGCCTCAGGGGTTTTATGTTTGACGTTTACTCGATCTGGGGTGACTGCTATGCGCAAGCGACTCCTTGAATATATTGGAACTGATGCAAACAAAGTAACCGTTTCAACATTCCACGGATTCGCACAGCGTTTGGTTGAAAAGAACTATGAACTTCTTGGTTTTGTTACTCCTCCTGAATTATTAGATGACAACAAAGTAGTGTTTCTTGTTGATGAGATCTTACATGCGCACGAATGGAATTATTTGCGACCACGAACAAATCCTGCAGTGTATTTTAATGATATTAAATCGTTAATATCATTATTAAAACGTGAAAATTTATCACCAGAACATTTCAAAAAAATACTCCTTGATGAAATTGAAATCTTGAAAAATGACTCGGCCAGTATTTCAACTCGAGGCGAAACGAAGGGGCAATTAAAAAAAGAAGTACAGAATAAAATAGAATCATTGCAAAAAACTGGTGAAACAGTAGATTTTTATGAAATGTATGAATCCATAAAACAAGATCGTGCACTCATGGATTACGATGATGTGCTTGCATATGCGGTAAAACTTGTTACAGATTATGAAGATGTTCGTGCAGACATTTATGAAAAATATAACTATGTGTTGGTAGACGAACATCAGGATTCATCTGGAATTCAGAATGCGTTTTTGACGGCAGTGTGGGCCGAAATAGAATCTCCAAATATTTTTGTAGTAGGGGATGATCGACAGCTAATCTATGGATTTGGTGGCGCATCAATGAATCATTTTACAGAATTTATTCGAACGTTTAAAAATACACAATTGATTACTCTTATTGAAAACTATCGATCAACAGGCCCCATCTTGGAATTAGCTGATACACTCCTTACCAGTGAGCTTGCGACAGGAAAACTATCAAGTAATCATAAAGGAAATAAAGACGCACACTTGGTAACGCTTGCAGAATATCAATATTCTCGTGATGAGATTCTTGCAGCTGGATTATATTTTAAAAATCAAATAGCTCAAGGTGTTTCTGCTCATGAGTGTGCACTTTTGGTTCCTAAAAATAATCAGGTAAAATCAGCGGTACAAATCTTATCAAGTCTTGGAATAACAGTTTCTGGATCAAGTACAGAATCATTATTCAGCACACGTGAATATGCAGATATTCGTCGTGCATTTCAAATTATTATAGATCCATATCACAATGTATCAATCGCAGAATCATTATTTGACACGATTTCGCATATTCCACCACTCACGGCTCATAGATTTTTAAAATCAGTAAATTCAAAGAATTTAAAACTAGATGATTTGGTAAATGATAAGCATGCCGAAATTTCTGAATGGGGGAACAAGCTTCAAATACTGATTGAGGAAATTTCTCAGAAAAATCTCGCAGCCGCAATTGCAGATATTGGGAATCAGTTATTAATTGATAATGCAAAAAAACATCAGGATTTAGTGCGCAATGTGGAGGTGGTGCGTACACTTATTCACCTTGCATTGTCTCGCCACGAAAAGAATCCTCACGAAACCCTGAAAGAATTCTTGGAATATTTAGATCGTCTCGAAACTTACGGAACACATATTCCAGTAGCAATCCTTGGTGGTAAGGATGGAGTCCAAGTGATGACACTCCATGGATCGAAAGGTCTTGAATTTGAACATGTTTGGATTGCGCACATGAACCAATCAACATTAATGTCTCAGAGGCGTGGCTCATTTACACTTCCGACAATCCTTGCAGAGAAGGTCGAAAAAAAAGATGAGCAAGTTGCAAAACGTGAGGTCTATGTAGCTATTACGCGCGCAAAACAATTTTGCACCATGAGCTATGCACAACATGATATCAAAGGGGCTGATCTAGAATTAGCCCATATCATTGCAGAATTACCCGATGTACATTTCGTTAAGCAATCTATTGAGCAAACAACACAAGAATTACTTGCACATAGTGAATCAATTTATACGAAACATGAACCGATTGAAATTAAGGGGACAGATGTTGAACAATTGCAAGAATTGGTACGTGCGCGATATGCAGAAAATAATATTTCGGTGACACTATTGAATAATTTCTTTGAATGTCCATGGAAATGGTATTTCAGAAATTTCTTGCAATTACCTGATGTAAAAGGGGCGAGCCTGGTGTTCGGTTCCGCAATGCACAATGTTTTGGAAAATATTTTGCGAGAATCAAAAGCTCCAACAAAGAAACAGTTAGAAATCTTGGTGCGTGATGCGTTAATACAAGAGGGAATGGAAGATGTAGAGCTAGAACAAGAAACGAAAAAGGGTGTCGGGTGTGTTCAAAATTTTATTGAAAATGATTTTAAAAATCTTGCAACAAATCGCATGACTGAACGATCGGTTTCATATCGTGACCCACAGTTTCCGAATCTTTCGATGTATGGAAAAATTGATCTCACGGAAACATTTCCGGATGGGTCTATTGCTGTGACGGATTTTAAAACAGGTGGGAGTAAAACAAAGGGGGCAATTGAAAAAATAGATGATGATGGGCATATGTCAGATTACTTGCGACAATTGGCGATGTATTCGTATTTGATTACAGGAAATAATAGCTCTGCGCATGTCGCGCAATCGAAGCTCTACTTCCTCGAAGCTTCAGAGAAAGACAAAAATCGTGTGTATACTACACGCATTACGGATGAGCATATTGAGTTGTTGAAAAAAGATATTGCTGATTATCAGCAATTCATCGAATCTGGTACATGGATCTCACAACCATGCCATTTCAAACCATATGGATCAGGCGCGACTGAATGTGAGTATTGCAAAAGGGCGAGAGAGTTGTATTTGAAGTAGTATCAAATTAAAATTTGCCAAATAAAAAAAGCGAGGATTGAAGCACTCGCTTTTTTGAATCCGATTAAGATAATTTTTGTAAAATGGATTCGATATTTTTAATAGTATCTTTTACTTCAAATCCTTCTTTGTTGACAAATGTGACTGCGCCCGCTTTTACTAATTCAGAGTTGTAGGTGTACATTGAAGAATAGCCAACAAATGGAATCTTGTTTTGTTTGAGTGTATCAACAAAAATAGTTCCTTGTTTGTAACCCCAAATCTGATAGTCAAGCAATGCAATATCGAATGGTTGATTGTTTTCAATAAATTTCTTTAAGTCATCAATCATCTCTGCCTGTCCATAATTCTGCGGAATAAAGAATAGTGGTAATAGATTGAGACACTCGCAGGCATCTCTGAGTAGATTCTGCTCTCGCTTATCATCCTCAATAACAAGAATTCTTTTAATATTCATATGTTGTTTTTAGTTTTAAAAATTTCACCCCAGCAACACTGGCGGTGTTTGGGGATAGATTAGCATGATATCGAGTGATTGTCAAGATTTGTAAAAATGTGAATATTGTAAAAGGGCAAGGGATGTGTATGTGAAGTAGTATCAAATTAAAATTTGCCAAATAAAAAAAGCGAACAAATTCTGTTCGCTTTTTGTTTTTCCCAACGAGTTTACTATTGAGGATTAATTGAAAAATGCCAACCTTCTTCGTATTCTCCACTCCATTTGATACCTTGTACATTAACAGTATCCCTTTTTAAAACTTTTTTTGCCCCGGGGTAATTTTCTGAATAAGGTATGGTTAATTTTAACTCCCAAGGTTCTGATTTTAATAAAGCAGTTACTATTACAGTAGAGCTTTTTACAGAAACAGAATCTACAACAGCTTTGAAATGCCAAGTGTGTACATTTACTGAACCCATTGGTGCGATTGGTACAACATGGCTTTCTACTTGTTCGGCATGACCTTTAAATAATTCGTCCTTTTTGGGAAGTGTTGGTTTGCATGAAGAAATTAAGAAACATGTCGTTAAAACAAAAAAGATGTTTTTCATTTGATTTGTTTAAGTTTCACCCTAACAAAATCGCCAGTGGTGTTTGGTTATAGATTAGCATGATATCGAGTGATTGTCAAGATTTGTAAAAATGTAAATATTGTAAGAGGGCGAGGGAGGTGTACGTGAAATAGAAATTGAAATTGGGAAAATAAAAAAAGCGAACAAATTCTGTTCGCTTTTTTGAAATAGTTACAAACTGTCAAAAGTAGTATTAAAGTGTGGAGAATGCTCTTTCAGTAAAAGGGTGCGTATTAGGTGAGACGTGTTTTCATTTTTCGATAGTGCTTTTTGGTATAGTCTTTGATATAAAGACTTATTATGAGTATGGTAAATAAAATATCTAAAATGAATTTTTGTACGGGATGCAGAGTGTCTTTCATGTTTTTCTTTCTAGAATAACAGCTGTATATTTTTTGTCAAAAGGTATATAAATTGATATAATTACATCATGATACAAGAACCAGGAAAACAGGTAGAAATGTTTTTTAAAAAAGAATCAGGAAAAGATCCTGTGCAAAAGGCGCAGGAGTATTTGAATAATCCTAATTATCTTGATATCTATCAAGGATATTTAAAAGAGTATGGAAATCGCAATAAGGGTGCACGAGGAATTGTTGACGAAATTAATCGAGAAGTAGGATTCCCGCTTACGTTTTGGGATTCTAAAAAGCCAGATATTATTAATTACAGAAATACCGAACAAATCAAAGAATTCATAGAATTGAATAAATCTCAAAAAGCGGCGTAATTGTCGTTTTTTAGTACCAAGTGATATAATAATTCCATATGATATTTAGCAAGAAAAAGGTAAAAGTAGGTATTAATGGGTTTGGTCGGATTGGGCGCGCGTTTTTGAAACAGGCTTGGGAACGGGATGACATTGAAATTGTAGGAATCAATGATTTAGGTTCACTTGAATCGTTGGCTTATCTCTTAAAATACGACACGGTGTATCGCAACTGGGGAATCAGTGTTTCTATCGACGGAACAAACATTGTGGTTGGTGGTAAAAAGATTCCTGTATTTGCAGTAAAAGATCCTGCAGAAATTCCTTGGGCAAGCGTATCGGTTGATGTGGTGGTTGAATCGACTGGATTATTTACAACCTATGACAAAGCCGCTGCGCACTTGAAAGGTGGTGCTAAAAAGGTAGTTATTTCCGCACCCGCGAAACAAGGTGAAGATGTAGGAGTATCAGGAGAAACTATTTTATTAGGAGTAAACGAAGAAAAATTTGGAACATGTGATGTGACCAGTAATGCATCATGTACCACAAACTCAGCATCACCATTGATTGGAATTTTGGATGCTGCTATTGGAATTGAAAAAGCAGTGCTTTCTACAACTCATGGATATACCGCATCACAGGCGTTGGTTGATGGTCCAAGTAAAAAAGATTTACGAGAAGGTCGTGCTGCAGCACAAAATATTGTTCCAAGCTCAACAGGTGCTGCGATTGCCGTTGCTCAAGCTTATCCAAAACTCGCGGGATTGTTTGATGGAATTTCATTACGAGTCCCGGTACCTGCAGGATCAATTGTAGATGTGACCTTTATTGCAAAACGAGATACAACCGCAGAAGAAGTAAACCAGATTTTGAAAACTGCAGCACAATCTAATCAATGGAAAGATGTTTTTGCAGTAACTGATGAACCTCTTGTTTCAAGTGATATTCTCGGGAATACACACGCATCAATTGCTGATCTTGCGATGACACGCGTCGTTGGTGGAAATCTCGTTAAGGTTTTAGCTTGGTATGATAACGAGTGGGGGTATACGGCAACCCTTGTCGAGCACGTTGTGAAGACTGGATTGAGTATTAAATAAATTAAAAATTCAAATTTAATTTATAATTATATGAAAGAACCAAATTTTGTTAATTTGACAGAGTACGATGATATTCCAGAGAAATTTCCTTTTAATGAAGAGTTTAATTCTACCCAAGTCACAGAGAAAGAATTTCATGAAGAGAAAGTAGAATCTAATTCAGATACAAAACAAAGAGGTTTTGATGTAAAGGAGGCTGTCTAAAAGTAAAAACTTGCTAAAATGACGTATTTGTGCTATTGTACAAATGCGTTATTTTTCTCTTATTTGGAGATGTTTTATACATCCACAGGCGAACCTAAGGGTTCTTTTGAAAGACCTGCCCACGCGTTATTATTGCAGGACAAGGAAGGGTGAAGTGACGAATATGGTCACACTTTATTATTATCGTGACTTGGGTCAGGCATATGTCCTTAAGGCCCGCTATTTTTAGTATGTATACATTATCGAATACGCCGATTAAGGATCTTTATGATTCTAAAAAACCTCGGCGAGGTGCTTCATCAGCGCCAAAACGTTTTGGTGGGAAACCATCATCTCGACCAACATCATCAGGCTCATCATTTGCTCGTAAATCATTTTCAGGACGAGGGGGTGGTTTTGCAAGAGGGTCTCGTAATCAAGGAGGGCGAGGTAAAAAATTTTCAGGAGAACACATTGATGTTTCTCGATTTATTAATCGTGCAACTACAGTTGTTGAAGAAGTTTATACGCCAGATCATACATTCAGTGATTTTAAACTGGATGTTAAGGTAAAAGAAAATATTGCAAAACGAGGATTTATTATCCCAAGTCCTATTCAAGATCAAACCGTACCATTAGCATTAGAAGGGCGCGATATTATTGGTCTTGCAAATACTGGAACTGGTAAAACAGCAGCGTTTCTTATTCCTACACTGAATAAAATTTTGAAGGATAAAAAACATAAAGCAATTATCATTACTCCTACTCGAGAGCTTGCGATTCAAATTCAAAAAGAATGTATTGAACTTGCAAAAGGTCTTGCAATCTTTAATGTAACCTGTGTAGGGGGTGCGCCTATTCGAGCTCAAATCATGAGTCTTGAAAAGAATCATAATATTGTAATTGGTACTCCAGGACGACTCAAAGATCTTCTTGAGCGAAAGAAATTAAATATTTCAAATGTCTCAACAGTAATTCTCGATGAGGCAGATCGAATGCTCGATATGGGATTCATCGATGATGTGCGTCATTTCTTGCGACATATTCCATTAGAACGTCAGATGTTATTATTCTCGGCAACGATGGCACCCGCTATTGAAAAACTCGTTCATGAATTTTTGCGAAACCCGGTAAAAATTTCTGTAAAAACTCGAGATACTTCTAAAAACGTAGATCAAGATGTAGTTCGTGTACAAGATAAAACTAAGAAATTAGATATTTTGTGTGAATTGCTCAAGTCTCCAGATTTTTCAAAAGTACTTGTTTTTGCAGAAACGAAACGAGCTGTGGATCGACTTGAAAATGATTTACAATCTCGAGGTTTCAAAGCTGAAGCGATTCATGGTGATAAGCGTCATAATGAACGACAACGAGCACTTGCATCATTTGCAACAGGGAAAAATCAAATTCTTATTGCGACAGATGTTGCTGCTCGAGGGCTTGATATTTCTGGGGTGACTCATGTGATCAACTATGAAATTCCTCAATCATACGATACCTATGTTCATCGAATTGGACGAACAGGGCGAGGAGATAAAAAAGGAGTTGCTCTTACATTTGTATAAAAATATAAAAACCATCTTTGGTACCAAAGATGGTTTTTATATTTGACACATATAGCATATATGATATAATAAAAAAAATTTTTAAAAAAGAATAAAATCGAGAAAACTATGAAAACAAAGCTACTTATTGCAGTATTAGCAACTCTTTTTACCGTTGGAAATATGGAGATTTTAAAACAAACAACTCCTCGTGCAGGCAAGGGTGCCCTTACAACATTTCGAAAAGATTTAAAATTGCATCAGTATTTTGAAATGGACAGCAATGCACAGTCCTATATTCATCTGATTAAATGCATGGGGCTGATTGATAAAGATGGTAAGTCAGAGTTGGTATTATCATCAGATTTATTTTGTATCGCAAAAAATGACTCCGGTTATTTTCCAGCAATTTTACGTAAGGGAAAACCTTTGGTGCATTTGAAAATTGTTTACTTAAAACCTCGGGAAGAGTATTTAAAAAATAATGATTCAGAAAAATTTCTTAATGAAGTAAATCAAAAAAAAGAGATTTCAAAAGAAGATGCTATCTTTGAACAAGAGTATCCATTGAAAGATTTCCCTAAAACGTTGCGCATAGGTGCGGGCGAAGGAGAATTTGCCAAAGATGCATACTATGTAAAAACATTGCAAGACGCTCTTTTTGAACAAGGGTATCAAGTATCAATTGATGGTGTTTTTGATAAAGAGGTCAAAGATGCTGTTATTGATTTTCAAAAAAAACATGGCTTGAAATATCATGATGGTATTGTCGGAGAAGAAACTATGAAAGCATTAAATATTGGAAAATTCAAAGAAAAGTCCTGGTATGAAAATCCATTATTTGACCCTTTTCGAGAACAAATCGATGCATTTTTTGCAGAAAAGTAAAAATTCGATGGATGACAACCCCTCCTATATTTGGAGGGGCTTTTTTGTTATACTATTTTCATGAAAATACATATTGGGGCAGATCATGCTGGATATCTTTTGAAAGAAGAATTAAAAAAATATATTACGGAACTCGGTCATGAGGTTGTTGATCATGGAGCGTTTACACTTGATGTACAGGATGACTATCCCGATTTTGTTGAGCCAGTAGCGCAAGCAATTTCGCAAGATGAAACAAGTAGGGGGGTTGTGCTTGGCGGTTCAGGACAAGGTGAGGCAATGAATGCAAATCGATTTGAACACGTGCGTGCGATTGAATACTATGGTGGAGATTTAGAGATGGTGACATTAGGAAGAGAGCATAATAATGCAAATGTGTTATCACTCGGTGCGCGATTTGTAACTGAAGAGGAAGCGCGACAAGCAGTAAAACTCTTTCTTGAAACTGATTTTTCTCATGATGAACGTCACGTACGACGATTAGAAAAAATTGATGATTAAATTATATGACTATCATTCCAGCAATTTTGCCTAAAAATCAAACAGATCTCACAACAAAGTCAAAACAATTGGCTGGGTTAGTTTCGTACATACAAATTGATGTTTGTGATAAAAAATTTGTTTCTACAAAAACAACATTCCATCAATTACCTTATTTAGAAACGATTGAATATGAACTTGATTTAATGATTGATCAGCCGGAATTATCCCTTGAAGAATATATTGAAATGCAGCCTGCACGAATTATTATTCATTTAGAATCAGTAAAAGATTTTGTAAAACTTTTCTTTGCATTAGAACATGTAAAAGGGATTATCGAAATTGGATTTGCTATTTCAAATGATACCGATGACTCGCTCCTTGAAAAATTTATCGAGGATTGTGATTTTATTCAAGTAATGGGAATTGCAAAAATTGGTTCACAAGGGCAATCGTTTGATGATCGATGCCTAGAACGCATTTCATATTTTCATAGAAAATATCCTGATATGCCGATCAGTGTTGATGGGGCAGTGAACACAGAAACCATTGCGCGATTACGTGATGCGGGTGCGACCCGGTTTGTAGCAGGTAGTGCGGTTTTTGGAGATGGTGATATTGTAGAGAATATTGAAAAGTTAGAAAGTTTGATACAATAGAATTACATGTCACTCACTGATATTCAAATAAAAAATCTCGAGACCAAGGCAAATGATATTCGCATATCTATTTTGGAAATGTTGGTTGCAGCTGGATCAGGGCATACGGCAGGTCCTATGGGTATGGCTGATATTTTTGCGGCACTTTATTTTCATATTGCAAATCATGATCCTAAAAATCCAACATGGACAAACCGTGATCGGATTATTTTATCCAATGGTCACATTGCTCCTGTACGATATGCAGCTATGGCGCACGCGGGATATTTTTCTGTATCTGAATTAGTTACATTACGAAAATTTGGAAGTAGATTACAAGGTCATCCAGAACGGCATGCATTACCAGGACTTGAAAATACATCAGGGCCGCTTGGTTCAGGACTGTCTCAGGCTATTGGTATGGCGTTAGGTTTGAGAATAGATGCAGCAAAAATTGATCACCCAAAACCGCACGTATATTGTTTGATGTCAGATGGGGAATTGAACGAGGGAAATTCTTGGGAAGCAATCATGTTTGCAGGCAAGGAACGATTGAATAATCTCACGGCAATTATCGATCGAAATAATATTCAGATTGATGGAATGACCGAGGATATTATGCCACTGGAACCATTAGCTGATAAATGGCGAGCATTTAATTGGCATGTGATTGAAATTGACGGACATAACTTTAACGAAATTGTAGATGCAGTAAATCAGGCGAAAGCTATCGCTGAAAAACCAACTGTTATCATTGCTCATACTGTTCCTGGTAAGGGAATTCCAGAAATCGAAGGTGATTACAAATGGCATGGAACTCCCCCAAATAAAGAACAAGCAGAAAAGTGGATTGATATTTTAAAAAATAACTATGCTTCAAAAAACTCTTAAATTAAATACTGAAGATCGAAAAGCAACCCGAGACGGATTTGGAATAGGGCTTGTTGAGGTTGCAAAAAAAGATGAGCGCGTTGTTGCGCTGACGGCAGATTTAAAAGAGTCTACTCGCGTAGAACAATTCGCACAAGAATTCCCAAATCGCTTTTTTGAAATGGGTGTTGCTGAACAAAATCTTGTAACGGTTGCGTCAGGGTTGGCAAATTATGGAAAAATTCCATTTGTAACCAGTTATGCAACTTTTTCTCCAGGGAGAAATTGGGAACAAATTCGAACCACTGTCTGTATTAATGATGTGCCTGTTAAAATTATCGGATGTCATGCGGGGTTGACGGTGGGACCAGATGGATCAACGCACCAAGCACTTGAAGATATTGCAATTATGCGAACATTGCCCAACATGATGGTAGTAGTCCCATGTGATAGTGAAGAATCGTACAAAGCCACACTTGCTATTGCACAACATCCGCCAGCTGGCGGAAAACCTGCATACCTACGACTTGGGCGAGAAAAAATGCCACAAGTAACTACAGCAGAAACTCCTTTTGAACTTGGTAAAGCGTATTATGTTTATGAAACAGAAAATGCTGATGTAACGATCGTTGCATGTGGATCATTAGTCTATGAATCAATTCTTGCAGCACAAGAATTAGGAATGAATGAAGGATTAAATATTGATGTGATTAACATACATACTATTAAACCGATTGATCGTGAAATTATTGTGAATGCCGCTAAAAAAACTAAGGCTATTGTAACAGCCGAAGAGCATCAGATTATGGGAGGATTGGGGAGTACAGTCGCAGAAGTTCTTGCAGAAGAATATCCAACGCCGATTGAATTTATAGGAGTCCGTGATCAGTATGGACAATCAGGTACACCCGCAGAATTAATGCGACACTATAAACTCGACAAAGAATCTATCAAGATTGCCGTGCGAGACATATTGACAAAACGTTAATAATAAGTATAACTAATATCATGAATTATGGTTTTAATCATGAACAATTAGATGCTGACCTAAAAGCCATTAGTGATTTTCTCATAAAATTTATTAAATCATTTGGACCAAGTCAGAAAAAAATCGAAGAAAGACCTATTGGTTTTTTTGAAGAACTTTATATTCGATTTCGTTTACATATTGTAGAAATGGGAATTACAAAAACTATTCGCACGAGTATTGTAATTGCTGTAGGAATTATTTTATTCACAACCCTCTTTCAAGATCTTGATAAGAATTTAAAAATACTAGCAATATTTGGATTCTTTTTATTTTATATATGGATGCTTCTTCCTCATTTAGAAGAAGATAAAAAAACTTCCTTATTTGCTAAAAAATCAATTGATCTCCACAAATTTGTTTGGAGAATTCAAGAAGAAAAGAAAAAATAAAAACACCATCATGGTGTTTTTATGTTAATTCAGTAAGTACATAATTACTTGGCGCATTTTGTAAATACGATTCAATTTGTTTTCGTGAGAGGAGTCCTTCCTGGGCTCCGATATATTGAACGACAGACATAGAGTTGATTGGTCCCCAGAGAAGCGCTTGTTCAAATGGAATTCCTAATTGCATTGCGGCAACAATGGTTGAACTACATGCGTCACCTGCACCAGTGCGATCAATAGGTGGTTTTGGATCGGGATACATCGGGAGATTCCAAATGATTTCATTGGTATGAGACGCGGTGAGTCCATTTGGTCCGTCGGTAATCACGACATATTCTGGACCGAGATTACGAATTCCTGCGTGAAGCTCCTTAAAATCAGCATTTGGTTTTTCAAGAATCCGCTGCGCTTCTTCTTTGTTGCAGAAGAAAATTTTAGATCGTTGATACATTGTTTTCAATTGCTCTACACCCATTTTCATCTGAAAAGTTCCTGGTTGAAATGCTAATTGTGTGTCAGGGTTTTTTTCTAAATAATTTTGCAATTCAGCATAAAAAGATTCTGTTCCTGTTGCAAGTGAGGATAAATAGACCCATGATGTAGGATAGTTGGGGAGTTCATAAGTAAAAGATTCGTGTTTTACGAGAATAGTTCGTTCGGGTCCGTATTGAAGAACGTAGTGATGATTAGTATTTTTTCCATCACATTTTTTAATAGCTTCAATGGAAACATTGTTTTGTTGCAATGCATTAATACACAATGCTCCGAGTTCGTCATTTCCAACAGATGCTACAAGTCCAGAAGCGAGTCCAAGTCGTGCTGCAGAAACGGCAGCATTGGCACTATTTCCAACACCATGAATGATATGGGCGTCTTTGTAGGGGATTTTATCTCCAAAACGCATTGAGATAGTACAATTGGTGTCATCAATATTGCAATGCACCTCAGCGTCTTGTAGTTGAATAAAAGTATCGGTTACAATGTCTCCAATGGCTAAAAAGTCTATATTTTGCAATGGTTTTTCCATAGATGTCATTATATCAAGTTTTTCGGATGAAGGTACTTGACTTTATATAATATATGTGCTATTATTATGTAAGTTAAGGCGCATTGTCTTAACAGTACATTTCAAAACAAAAAACCATTAAACATGAAAAAGATAACCCCTTTGGTAATTATGACAGTATGTATTTTAAATATTTTATCTGCCCAAAAAGAAAGTTTCACAAAAGAGCTTGCTGAAAAGTATCGGAAAATCGAAAAAAATATTCAATTATCTGTAACTGGAGAAACAATACTGATTACTCCAAAAGCCGATACTGTTATCAGTTACACCAAAAAAGGTCGTCCGGTGGAAACCGTAACAGACAAAACAAAAACCAGAGTAATACGCACTGATGAAAAAGGTGTAATTACAAAAAGAGAAGGAGATATTATCTATGTCACTTTCGATGAAAAGAAAAAAACAGAGATGACATTACCATTTAAGTTATCTGGCCCTGGGAAAGATAATCAATATGTTTTGAATTGTGACGAATCCTTTGGAGGCGGATCAAGTTCAGAAATAACGATTAATGGGATCACCTATCAGGTGAGCAATCCAGAGGTTGGGCTCGAGGTTTTATCCCTCAAATCTAATCTTAAAAATGAGACACAAAAAATAGTTTCGAAGGGGGCTCATGTAAAAAACTAAAAAGAGAATGAAAAGCTCTACAAAGGCTCGGATATATTTCCGGGCTTTTTTTATATCTAAAAAGTAAGGTATACTATGTCGTATATGAATACAACTATCCTTGAATCAATTATTGCAAAACTACTTACCCCAGCAAAAGGATTATTAGCAATTGATGAAAGTAATGAGAGTTGCAACAAGCGTTTTGAAGTCCTTGGTGTTGAAACAACACAAGAAGCCCGTCGAGAATATCGTGAGTTGCTAATAACTGCTCCTGAAATTGAAAAATATGTTTCAGGTTATATTATGTATGACGAAACGATCAGACAAACTACATTAGACCAAAAACGTTTTCCTGATCTTTTGAAAGAGAAAGGAATTGAAGTAGGTATCAAGGTTGATCAAGGTCTTGAGTTTTTTAATGGATCAGATGTTGAACAGGTAACCAAGGGGCTTGATGGATTGCGAGATCGACTTGTTGAATATCGAGCGCTCTATGGGGCAACATTTACAAAATGGCGTGTTGCGCTTCATATTCATACAGATAATGGATTACCAAGTGAAGCATGTATGATTGAAAATGCAGAACGACTTGCACAGTATGCAAAAATCGTCCAAGAGGAAAACATGGTGCCTATTATTGAGCCAGAAATTCTTATAGAGGGAGATCATACGATTGATACTTGTTATGCAGTAACTGCAAAAAATCTTGATATTGTTTTTCAAAAAATGGAGGAAAGAGGTGTTGTGCTTTCTGCTCTCATACTTAAAACGAGTATGGTACTTTCTGGGAATCGTAATCCTGCGCCTGCATCTGTAGCACAGGTTGCTCAACTTACGATCAAATGTTTACGAGAACATGTTCCTCATGAAATTGGGGGAATCGTATTTTTATCAGGAGGGCAATCAAGTATTCTTGCGACACAGCATCTCAATGCAATGCATCAATTAGATGTGCATATTCCATGGCCACTCACGTTTTCATATAGTCGAGCAATACAGCATGACACTTTAGAATATTGGTCTCAACATCGTGATGATGTGTTTACAGCGCAACAATTACTCGTAGCATGGGCTCAAAAAAATAGTCTTGCATCTCTTGGAATTTATGAATCTTCAAAATCTTAAGCAAAAATTTAAAGGAGATATTGATGTATCTCCTGAAACTCTTGAAAAATATTCGCATGATGCGAGTTTGTTTGAGGTGAAACCGAAAGTGGTAGTGTTTCCTAAAGATTCGCAAGATATTCAGGAATTGGTGAAGTGGGCGAATACCGAAAAAAATATCTCACTGACTGTTCGCAGCGCAGGAACCTGTATGTCAGGAGGTGCAATTAATGACTCAATTATTATTGATGTTACGAGATACATGAATAAAATAATTGAGATTACTGATGATTATGCAATTATGCAACCAGGAGTATTTTATCGTGATCTTGAAAAGGAAACCCTGAAACGAAATCGTATCATGCCAACCTATACGGCATCAAAAAATATTTGTGCCGTTGGAGGAATGTTTGGAAATAACGCAGGAGGAGAGAAATCAATCAAATACGGAAAAATGGAAAACTTTATTCTCGAAAGCAAAGTTATTTTTTCTGATGGAAATGAATATATTGTAAAGTCACTGAATCAAAACGAACTGGAATCAAAAATGAATCAGAATGATTTCGAAGGAAATGTGTACAAACATATTTTTGAAATGATTCAACAAAATGTCGAGGTGATTCAAAATGCAAAACCAAATGTTTCAAAAAATTCCGCGGGATATTATTTATGGAATATCTATAATAAAGAAACAGGTATTTTTGATCTCAATAAATTATTAGTAGGATCACAGGGAACATTAGGAATTGTAACGGAAATGAAATGGAAACTAGTTCCTACAGAGCCTGTTTCAAACGTACTTGCAATCTATATGGACAAGATCGATAAAGTGGGGGATCTTGCAAAAATACTTGCTGATTATAAACCCGATAGTATTGAATCGTTTGATGAGTATAGTTTGAAATTAGCCTTCAAATTCTTTTTTGATTTTTTAAGATCAATGGGAATTTGGCAGTTTATTAAATTAGGAATTGCGATGATTCCTGATGGAATAAAAATTTTACGAGGAGGGATTCCAAAATTAATTGTATTAGTTGAAGTGACAGGGCAAAACGAAAGTGAAGTGAAACAAAAACTGCTCACCATACAGCAATCAGTTACATCATTTGGTTTTGAAACCCGTATTGCAGGAAATGCAAGTGAAGCGCAAAAATATTGGACGATTCGTCGTGAGTCGTTTAATTTATTACGAAAGCATGTTGCAGGAAAACGCACCGCACCTTTTATCGATGATATTATTGTGAATCCAGAACATTTGCCGGAATTTATGCCAAAACTACAAACGATTCTTGATCGTGAAGGGTTTGTATATACCATAGCAGGGCATGTGGGAAATGGAAATTTTCATATTATTCCTCTGCTTGATATGCATGATGAAAAAAATAAAGAAATGATTTTACGTGTATCAGATGAAGTGTATGATTTGGTTTTGAAATACGGAGGATCTATCACCGCAGAACACAACGACGGCATTGTACGTACTCCGTATTTGGAAAAAATGTACGGGCCAAATGTTACAAAATTGTTTAAACAAACTAAAGATGTGTTTGATCCAAAAAATATTTTTAATCCTGGGAAAAAAGTAGGGGATACCAAGGAATACTTGAAAAATCATATCCGTATTGAGAAATAAGAAAACATAAGTCAGTATAGTCAA
>CAZJXT010000003.1:10138-21704 GCA_964550225.1 uncultured Candidatus Saccharibacteria bacterium | reverse complement strand
CACTTGGGTTGAAATCAAAAAAAGAAATTGAAGATTTTGGTGTGGCTGAATTTAATAAAAAATGTAAAGAAAGTGTTTGGTTATATAAAGACGAGTGGGAAAAATTGACCGCGCGTATGGGATTTTGGCTGGATATGAAAAACCCGTATGTGACGTATGAAAATAGCTATATCGAGGCGTTGTGGGGAATTGTGAAAAAAATAAATGATCGTGGTTACTTGTATAAGGATTTTCGAGTAGGACCTTGGTGTGCGCGATGTGGGACAACATTATCATCACATGAATTGAATCAGCCTGGTGCATATAAAGACATCAAAGACCTTTCGGTGTTCGCAAAGTTTCCAATCATTGGATTTGATAAGGCATATTTCCTTGCGTGGACAACAACGCCTTGGACGCTTCCAGGAAACGTGGCTTTGGCAGTAGGTGCAGATATTGATTATGTAGAAGCACGTGTTGGTGATGAGGTTTTTGTTCTTGCAAAAGAATTGGTGAAAATCCTCCCAGAAGGATACGAGATTATTGCAGAACATAAAGGTTCTGAAATGGTGGGGATGAAATATGAACCATTGTATCCTTATATGAAAAATCTTGTGAAAGATCAAGATGAAAAAATGGAGAAAGCATATCAAGTCTACGCAGCAGATTTCGTAACGACAACTGATGGAACTGGAATTGTGCATACCGCCGTCATGTATGGAGCAGATGATTTTGAATTAGGAACAAAACTTGGTTTACCTAAATTCCATACTGTAACCGAAGAAGGAAAATTTATTGCAGGAACAGATTTTCTGGAAGGGCGATTTGTGAAAGAAAAAAATGATAAAGGTGAAGAAACGATTGCGATTGATATTATCAAAGATTTAGCAGGGCGTGGATTATTATTCAAGAAAGAAAAATACGAACACAGTTATCCGCATTGCTGGCGATGTGATACTCCATTGATTTATTACGCGCGAACATCGTGGTATTTTGCAATGTCAAAACTACGAGAGCAGTTGCTTGCAGCGAATGAAAAAATTAATTGGGAACCAGATCATGTGAAAGAAGGGCGATTTGGTGAATGGCTTGATGGAATTAAAGATTGGGCGATTTCTCGTGATCGGTATTGGGGAACACCATTACCTGTCTGGAGTACTGCTTCTGGTAAGAATGTAGTGATTGGAGGACTTGCAGACTTGAAAAAGTATGCGAAAAAATCTGGAAATAAATATTTTGTGATGCGCCACGGACAAGCGTCGAGCAATCTTACTCATACATGGGATTTTGCAGGTGATCCAAATAATCATTTAACTGATGAAGGAAAAAAACAAGTAATTGAAAGTGCTGAATTTTTGAAAGATAAACATATTGATATGATTATCCACTCACCAATTTTGCGTACGACAGAAACAGCACAAATTGTTGCTCACACGATTGGATTTTCTGGGTCACTGATAACAGATGATCGTTTGATTGAATTTCAAGCAGGGGGTGATTGGCAAGGAAAACCAATTAAAGATTTTCTTCTTCAATTTGAAAATTATCCAAACCGTTTCACCAAGGAAGGTTTGTCAGGTGAAAATTATCGAGATGTGAAAAAGCGTGTTATGGACGCACTGTATGATTATGAACAAAAATATACAGGAAAAAATATTTTAATTATTTCACATGGAAGTCCAGCTTTGAACATGATATTAGGATCTCAAGGAGTATTAGAACAAGAAATTCCTGAAAATATTGAAGAATTCATCTATTTCAAAAATGCGGAAATTCGAGAATTGGATTTTGTTCCATTGCCCCATAATGAAAATTACGAACTTGATTTCCATAAGCCCTACATTGATCAGGCTGAACTTGAGTTCGGTGGAGAAAAACTTACACGAACACCTGAAGTAATGGATGTATGGTTTGATAGTGGTTCCATGCCAATTGCACAAGATCATAAATTAGGAGAAGCAATGAATTTCGATCCACGGCCCGCAGATTATATCGCCGAAGGAGTTGATCAAACCCGAGGATGGTTCTATACCATGCATGCGATTGCAAATATGTTACATGATGTACCAACAGAAGCTTACAGAAACGTAATTTGTATGGGATTGCTCATGGATGCGAACGGACAGAAGATGTCCAAGTCTCGTGGAAATGTTATAGATCCATGGGCAATGTTTGATAAATATGGAGCCGATGTGGTTCGGTTCTGGTTCTATTCAGTCAATCAACCAGGAGAATCTAAAAACTTTGACGAGAAGTTAATTGATGAAACAAATAAGAAAGTCTTCAACCTCCTCAGAAATATTGTTTCGTTCTATGAGATGTATGCGAACGAAGACTTTTTTGGAGAAAATGATCAATATAACCCTTATGGAACAGATCATAACATTCTCGATAAATGGATTCTTGCAAAGCTTGATGAGTTATCTATTACAGTAATGGATGGATTGGATAACTATAAAGTTCTAGAGCCAGCACGTGCAATCCGTGAATTTATAGGAGAATTTTCAACGTGGTATATTCGTCGATCGCGCGATCGATTCAAGAGCTCGGATGATACTGATCGCAAATTCGCTTTACGTACAACACAGATTGTATTGCGACACCTCGCGCTCATTATGGCACCGTTTACTCCGTTTATAGCCGAAGAAGTTTGGCAAAAAGTAAAATGGGATTCTGATCCGGAATCAGTTCACCTTGGTCATTGGATTGATCGTAAGAAGGCTGGAATTGATTGGGGGGATGTGAAAGAAAAAATGGATCAAGTACGCAATCTCGTAACTCTAGGACTTGATGCGCGACAGAAGGCTAATATCAAAGTTCGTCAGCCACTTGCAAAACTTGCTGTTGCGAAACATGAGTTAGGAAGCGAGTATCTTGAAATTCTTAAAGATGAATTGAATGTGAAGGATGTTGTTATTAATGAGGTTCTTGAACAAGGAAATGTAATCCTTGATACAGTAATCACCGAAGAATTGAAAAACGAAGGTGATATGCGTGAGCTTTCTCGTGCTATTCAAGAAATGCGCAAGAATGCGAACCTGATGCCAAGTGATCGCGTAGCGGTATCTCTTGCTGAGACAGAGCCAAATTGGTTTGCTTCCGCATTAGGAGATGAAATGATGCGAACCGTTGGTGCAGATAAAATCGTATGGGGAAGTGATGTGAAAGTAGAGAAAATTGGATAAAACCAAACACCAAAAAGCCGGCGATGGCTTTTTGTGTTTTCTCAAACAGTGCTATACTTTTTATATGAAAAAATTATTTGGATTGATTGGGCTCGTTGCAATATTTGCTGGAGGTGCCTATTACTATTATGTCTACAAACAAAATCTTCAAAATCCGCTCGTACAATATGAAAAAATTATTCATGTTCCATCGAGTGATCAACTAGGAACATATCAAAAAATTGTTAAAGGTTGGATCAAAGATCCCAAGACTGCAATTCCATATCCAAAAGGATGGCGTACGGTTTCTATGACTATCAAAGACATAACCTTTGATGCAGTAACTCTTGATGCAAAAAATCCACCTGATTACTATGTCGCATTCGCATTCCCTAAAAAATATATCAAGACAACACCCTTGATTAAATGTTTAGGTACCGCAAAAGAAAAAGCAACGGATATGTGTATTGTTGGAAATAATGATGAAATGGTTGCCTATTTCAATATGATCCAATGGGTGCAAGATAATTCAATATTTAATTATAAAGAGCTTTTAAATAAGATGGCCCCAACCATGAACCTCTAAAACCCGAAAGGGTTTTTCTGGTATAATAAGAAAACAATGTCGTATGCTATTTATAAAACAGAAGCCATTATTTTACGTGTTATTCCATCCGGAGAGGCGAGTAGTGATGTCGTGTTTTTTACTCGCGAATTTGGAAAAATAACCACTCGAGTACAATCGGCCAGAAAAATTGAATCAAAGATGCGCATGCATCTGACAAAATATAATCATGTCGTTATCGATATGGTTCGTGGAAAAAATATGTGGAGACTCACAGGAATTACTACCATTGATTCGACGACAGTTTTTCATGATCATGGATTATTACATGCATGGCATCGCATGGTTTCTCTTGCAGAATTTTTAATTCGCGGAGAAGAAATACATGAAGAACTTTTTAATTTTTTCGTTGATATAATGCACTCGTCAAAAATTTCAAATACCAAGGCCTTAGAATTATTTGGAGTTATTCACGTACTCGATATGTTAGGGTATTGGCACGGAGAATGTTTATCACGGCATCCTACAGAAGACGTTTTAGAATATTGTCATCATCATACTAAAAAATTAATTAAAATGATTAATGAGTCTATCGAGGCAACGCAGATTGTGGTATAGTAATAGTCATATGATATCTGATGAAGATTCACCATTAAGAAAAACTGAACGAGAATTATATACCGTTGATGGTATTACTCCTAAAAAAAGGAGTATTCTGCATGATTCTCCAATAGATGCTCCTCATGATTGGCAAAAATCAAGTGAGCAACCTATAGAAACACATATGAATAAGCCAATAACTACAACCTCTTTTTTTAAAAATTTATTTGGAGTATCTCTCGTACTTCTTATTATTGCTTTTATTATCCTTGGACTTAGTTTATTGACAGGGAATAATAATATTTCTTCAAAAAATGTAGGAATTACTATCACAGCAAAATCTTTTGTTGACGGAGGAGAAACATTACCGGTAACTATTTCAATAGTAAATAAAAATAAATTACCTCTCGAGTTAGCAACACTTGTTTTAGAGTATCCTGAAGGAAGTGATCAGGATGCTGGAACTGTGGCTCGAATAAATCGAGACATCGGAACACTTGGTGTCGGTGATACTCATCAAGAATCTTTTTCAATACAGCTCTATGGACAAGAGGGATCTGAAAAAATAATTACTGCACAATTACAATTTCGTGTTTCTGGATCCAATGCTGTATATGATTCAGAAGAATCTACAAAAGTTGTGGTAAGAACATCTCCAATTCGCTTGACGATGGACGCTCCTGAAAAAGTTACTCCTAATCAAGAAATTCCAATCACCTTTACTATTGCTGGGAATGGGACCAATGTTCTTCCTAACACGGCATTTATTATGCAGTATCCAGAAGGATTTTCGTTCACTCGTTCAATACCAGAACCAACAACAGATAATCGAATATGGTATCTCGGTGATGTTCCTCCAGGGGTAGAAAGAAAAATTACAGTATACGGGACCTTTTCAGGAACGGTAAATGATGCACAAACAATTCGCGCCTCTATTGGTGCACAAAATTCAAAAAATGAATCACTCCTTGATACGACCTATAATTCGATCGCACAAGTAATTACTCTAACCAGTGCATTTTTAGACACTCGATTAAAAATTGGATCAGCGACAGGAAACACAATTCCAGTTAATGCAACCAGTCAAATAAATGTTGAGATTCCTTGGGAAAATGTCACTACTTCTCAAATTACAAATGCAGAAATCAAGGTTCGATTATCAGGATCAGCTTACGACGCTTCGAAGGTACAGCCAATCTCAGGATTCTTTGATACATTAAATAATCAAATTATTTGGACAAAACAACAACAGTCAAATCTTGCGGTTATTCAGCCAGGACAATCAGGATCTCTTTCTTTTGCAATCAGTCCGAAAACAATTGGTCTGGGAAATGTTGCAAATCCTCAAATTACCATGATTGTTGATATTGCAGGATTTCAAACGAGTGGTGTAAAACTTACTGCAAACGGAGTCGACACAAAAAAAATAGTAATTAATTCCGATCTCAATCTTCTCGCAAAAACGGTTCACTATGGAGGTCAGATTCAGAATAGTGGTCCGATGCCTCCTAAAATAAATACCGAAACAACGTATACTATTAATTGGCAAATTACGAATATGCGTAACAAGGTTTCAAATGTGGTTGTTTCAACCATCTTGCCGTTATATGTAAATTATAAAAGTGTCGTTATCCCTCAAAACGAAACTTCAAATGTTGTTTATAATAGCGTAACACGTGAATTAATTTGGAATGTCGGAGATGTTTCAACAGGAACTGGTGGAAATAGTCCAGCACGAAATGTTGAAATAAAGGTGGGAATAACACCAACTAATGGGCAAGTGGGAGGTGTTCCGCCTATCACAGGACCTATTACCGTTACAGGAAAAGATACTTTTACGAATGCTGTTATTACAATAAATCGCCAAGCTATTACAACACAATTATTTAATGACGTTTCTCCGGTTGGTGCAAATGGTCAAGTGATGCCATAAGAAAAAACTCGTTTGAAAAACGGGTTTTTTATGGTATCCTCTTCTCATCATGGAACAGAAAGATTTAATGGAAAAAATTGTCTCACTCGCAAAACGCCGCGGGTTTATTTATCAAGGATCTGAAATTTATGGAGGATTAGCGGGAACGTGGGATTATGGACCATTGGGGGTTGCATTAAAAAACAATATTAAAAATGCATGGAGAAAAAAATTCGTTGATTTACGGGATAATATGTACGAAGTAGACGCAGCGTTATTGATGAATCCAAAAGTTTGGGAAACATCAGGGCATGTTGCTGGATTTTCTGATCCATTAGTTGAGTGTACAAAATGCCAACATCGTTTTCGAGCAGATCAATTAGATGATCCTAAAAAATGTCCAGATTGTGGTGCTGCACTAGGAGAATCTCGACAATTCAATATGATGTTCAAAACTCAAGTAGGAGCTATGGAAGATTCTTCTGCTACGGTATATTTTCGGCCAGAAACAGCCCAAGGAATGTTTGTGAATTTTAAAAATATTCTTGATTCATTTTCACCAAAGCTACCATTTGGTATGGCGCAAATTGGAAAAGCGTTTCGTAATGAAATTACTCCTAAAGATTTTATTTTCCGAGTACGAGAATTCGAACAGATGGAAATTGAATATTTTGTTGATCCTCGTGATGAGGTTGCAGTAAACGAAACATTTGAAAATCTCTATAATGATCAAATTAATTTCTTGAAAGAAATTGGTATTGATGAAAATAAAATTCACAAGATTGAGGTTCCAGAATCTGATCGAGCTCACTATTCAAAACGAAGTGTAGACACTGAATTTGATTTTCCATTTGGACAAAAAGAACTCCTTGGTCTTGCCTATCGAACAGACTATGATCTTGGGGCACACCAAGAAGCCACTGGAGTTTCGCTCTCAATTTTTGATGAAGAAACCAAAGAAAAATTTATCCCTCATTGTATCGAACCAACTTTTGGAGTAGAGCGTTTAGTACTTGCACTTCTTACGAGTAGTTACAAAGAAGATGAACAGGGGGGTGAAGTGCGTAGTTACTTGTCATTAAATCCATCAATGGCACCCGTAGTTTGCGCCGTGTCGCCATTACTAAAAAACCGTCCAGAATTACAGGAAAAAGCGCGCGAAGTTTATGCGACCTTGAAACAAGAATTTGGTCGAGTAATGTACGATGACAACGGAAACGTTGGAAAACGGTATCGACGTCAAGATGAAATTGGAACACCGTGGTGTATCGTAATAGATTTCGACACTGTTGGATCAGGAGACAATATTAATCCAGATTTTAAAGACATGGTGACCGTTCGTGATCGTGATACTGGAAACCAAGAGCGTGTTCACATTACTGAATTGGTAACCTATATAAAATCAAGAATGTAAAAATCGCCCGAAAGGGCGATTTTTGACTTTTGGTATAAAAGAGATAGAGTAGAGTGAAATAAAACTTAATACATGAAAAGAAAAGGAGTGATTCTTTTTATAGGAATAAGTGTTTCGTATTATTGTTTTTCACAAAATAATAACAGATATCTTTTTCCTCATAAGACAGAAAATTTCTCACAGCTTGATTGGTTGGAAATCATGAGTGAACTTGCTAATGATACTTTTGTGCTCAATCGTATGAAAGGGATAGAAAAAGGTCCTATTACCATTTCTCATCTCCCGTATGTGTGTAACATTAATGAAGAACACCCAATAGTGGTTCAATTTTGTCCAGAGTGTATTTGGACAGTTGATTCTTGCAAGGGGGCATCTTGTGTCACTAATGTTTCCATTTCATCAGATCGTAATTATGGATTTCATCTTGATAATGTTTATACTCAAGATATGTGGAATCAGGGAGATACGATTACAGGTTTATTTTTCACTATTCATACAGAAGCGGCTTCTCGCAATGAAAATACTCAATGCGTTATGATTCCTATTATTTCAAATATTATCATTCCTGCTTATTCAATATTTCCTTCAAAAAGAAAGTTGGATAAGTAGTCTTAAAAGTCGTACAGCTCACAGAGTACGACTTTTTTCTTATAGATTTTTTATGCTATACTCGCTGCACTATGAAACCTAAATTAAAAACATTAAAAAACGGATTGCGAATTGTAACCGTTCCGATGAAAGATAATCCAACGGTGACTGTTATGGTCATGGTAGAAGCAGGGACTCGGTATGAGACAAAAGAAACTAATGGACTCTCGCATTTTTTAGAGCACATGTGTTTCAAGGGAACTCAAAAACGAGGAAATAAGGAAATTGCCTATGAGCTTGAATCAATGGGGGCCGAAACAAACGCGTTTACAAGTTATGACTATACAGGATATTACGCTAAAGGACGTTTTGAACTATTTCCGAAACTGCTAGATGTTGTTTCAGATGTGTATTTGAATTCTGTATTTCCCGAAGCAGAGCTTGAAAAAGAACGAGGGGTGATTTGTGGAGAAATCGACATGTATGAAGATCTTCCACAGCGAGCAGTTCATGACTTGTTTGCACAATCATTATTTGGTGATCAGCCAGCAGGGTATACTATCCTTGGACCTAAAGAGAATATCAAACGATTCAAACGAGAAGATTTTTTGAAATACCATCGACAGCATTACGTCGCAGGAAAAACATTGATAGTGGTTGCCGGAAATGTTGATACTCGTATTGTAGAAAAAATGGTTACTGATCAATTTAAAAACATACAGCAAGGTGCTATTCTTGCAAAGAAAAAAATAAATTCTAAAATTCAAGGATTACCAATAATGATCCAAAATAAAAAAACAGACCAATCACATCTTGTTATTGGAATGAAGTCTCTTCCTATGGAACATCCAGATAGAACAGCTCTTGCTGTACTCGTTGGGCTATTAGGGCAAGGGATGTCTTCTCGATTGTTTGTAAAGTTACGAGAAGATATGGGTGCTGGATATTATGTACGCGCTGAGCTCGGATATTTAACAGATACTGACGATATTAGTGATCTTAATATTAGAACGGGAACTGAGCCAAAGCGTGTTGCTGAGGTTATTAAGGCAATTATACATGAAATTGAATTGTTCAAAAATCAAATCGTTTCAGAAAAAGAGCTGAATAAAATAAAGGAATATCTTATTGGTGGTATCTACATGCACCTCGAATCATCTGATGCGGTTGCTGGACATGTGGCACATTTTGCAATTGCTCATAAAGATATTAAAACTCCAAAAGAGATTGAAAAATCTGTTCGTAAAATATCTGCAGATGATATTTTACGAGTGGCTAAAAAATACCTCAAACCAGAAAATTTCCATTTGGCTCTTATAGGACCCCATGAAAATATAGATGAAATCAAGCAAGCTTTTCATTTTTAAAACAGGGTGATAGAATGCAAGTATGGAAAAAATCTCTGTGCATATAACTACAAAAACCCTCTGGACTATCTTAATAATGGTAACAGGGGTTTTTGTGGCTTGGAAATTGAAAAATTTCATCATGATTGTTTTGTTGTCAGTTATCATTGCCTCTTTTATTGAAGCGGGAGTAAAAACACTCAAAAGAATAAAAATACCGAGATCATTTGCTGTGTTTTTCTTGTATATTATAGGATTCTTTATTATTGGAGGAATTATTTATCTGATTGTTCCATTGTTTATTCGAGAAATTGTTGACTTTATCGATTTGTTTCCCAAAAATTCATACTTGGTAAAACTGATCGGTCCTTTGGCTGATAATGGTTTTACCAGTGGAACATTTAAAGAGATATTAAGTAATAAAAATTTACTTACAGGATCAAGTGATTTCATTGTACTTATGCAGGGTGTTTTCGGTGGACTTATGAACTTTTTCTTGGTAGTTATTATTTCATTTTATTTATCAGTTCAAGAAAAAGGAGTAGAGCAGTTTTTACGAGTAGTGACTCCAGAAAAACAAGAAGATTATGTTGTGAGTCTTTGGCAACGAGTTGATCGTAAAATCGGTTATTGGTTTGGTGGACAAGTTCTTGTTGCTATGTTAATAGGACTTATTACCTATGTTGGGTTGTTTATTATGGGTGTTCCTTATGCGCTTATATTGGCGGCTCTTGCAGGATTGTTTGTATTTATTCCATTTGGAACAGCTTTTTCAGTAGCTCCAGCTGTCGCATTAGGATATCTCGGAGGAGGGATTTCTCTCGCAGTACAAATCTTTTTATTTTACGGAATCGTACATTATGTTGAATCATATTTCTTTACACCTTATATTCTTCACAGAACGATTGGAATGCCAATGTTAGTCATCATTCTTTCAGTGATCGCTTGTTTTGAATTATTTGGAATCGTTGGAGTAGTGGTTTCAGTTCCTGTAGCAGTTCTTCTTCTTGAACTGATTTATGATCATAGGAGTCTTAAAAAAGCCGCTCAATAAGAGTGGTTTTTCTTGTAAAAAAGTATTTTTTACGGTACTGTAGAGTTTATATGAGTAAACCTTTTTATATTACTACCACACTACCGTATATAAACGCGCCGTTACATATGGGGCATGCACTTGAATTTGTACGCGCTGATATTATTGCTCGATCAAAAATGCTTACAGGGTATGATGTTTTTTTCAATACGGGAACTGATGAGCATGGAGTTAAAATTTTTCAAACAGCAGAATCAGCAGGTGTTTCTGTTCAGGAGTTTGTTGATTCAGGATTTGAGATTTTTAAAGAACAATTGAAACAGTTTGGTATTACCGAACATCTTCATTTTATTCGTACCACTGATATTCATCATGAGGCAGCAGCGCAGAATTTTTGGAAAGTGGTACGTGATAATGGATATATCTACAAAGATATCTACAAAACAAAATATTGTGTCGGGTGTGAAGATGCGAAAACAGATTCAGAGCTTGTTGATGGGTATTGTCCACTTCACCCAGGAAAGGAAATTGAATATATTAACGAAGAAAACTATTTCTTTAAATATTCTGCGTTTACCGAAAAATTACTTGCTTTTTACGACACGCATCCGCATTTTGTGATTCCTGATTTTCGTTATAATGAAATCAAGGAGTTTGTAAAACGAGGGTTACAAGATTTTTCTATTTCTCGATCCAAAGAAAAAATGCCATGGGGGATTTCTGTGCCCGATGATGATTCACAAGTAATGTATGTATGGTTTGATGCGCTTACGAATTATATTTCAACACTTGGGTGGCCAGAAAGTGAAAAAGATTTTGAAAAATATTGGACACTAGGAAATCCTACACAGTATTGTGGTAAGGATAATTTGCGATTTCAATCTGCGATGTGGCAAGCAATGCTCATGGCGGCAGGTCTTCCAAATTCTGAACAAATCATTATAAACGGATTTGTGGTAGGGGAA
>CAZJXT010000003.1:0-10128 GCA_964550225.1 uncultured Candidatus Saccharibacteria bacterium | reverse complement strand
AGGGGAAGGTGGTATTCGCATGTCTAAAACATTGGGAAATGTGGTTGACCCACGAGATATTGCGAATGAATTTGGAACCGATGCACTCCGACTTTTCTTGGTAAAAGAAATTTCACCGTTTGAAGATTCGCCGTTTACCGTAGAACGATTCAAGGATTTTTATAATGCAGCATTAGCGAATGGACTAGGAAATCTTGTTTCTCGAACCATGAATATGGTCGTTGCGTATGATGTTGATATTTCAAGTGTTGCGTTCCCAGAATTTAATGATATTAAACATCCAGCATATGAAACATTTGAATTAAACAAAGTTGCGAATGCGATTTGGGATGAAATTGGAGAATTAGATGTGTATATTGCGGAAAACGCTCCGTTTAAAACAGTAAAGACTGATTCTGAAAAAGCCCATGCGGATTTACAACACGTGGTCCAAGGTCTTGCGCGTATTTCGGTTGCACTCCAGCCAATTATGCCTGAAACATCAGCAAAAATTGTTGAGCTTATCAAGACTAAACAAAAGCCAGAAGCACCGTTGTTTTTGAGAAAAGAGTAATCCAAAATTGCCCACGAGGGGCTTTTTTGGTATATTCTTCATATGGGCTTTGGTTTCGAGATTGTCGTATCTTGGGTGACACATAGGTGCCACAACCGAAACAGGACCGTCCCAAAGGTTTCCGCAGGTCGGATACTAATAACCGCGTACTTTTCTTAATCACATCCTGTAGCAAGGCGAGGAAGTACACGGTTTTTTTGTTATAATAATTACTATGAAATTAAATTATGTTGATATTCACTCACACTTGAACCTTTCACCACTTTCTGAAAACAAAGAGGCAGTTTTAGTGAAAATGAAAGAAGAAGGGGTAGGCACTATTACGGTTGGAACTGGACTTGAAACATCTCGTGAGGCTTTAAAAATTGCAGAAGAAAACGAAAACTGTTGGGCAACGGTGGGTATTCATCCTACAGATACTGATGAATTGTTTGATGAGCAAGTATTCCTTGAATTAGCAGAACATCCCAAAACGGTTGCTATTGGCGAAACAGGACTTGATTATTTTAGAGACCAATCGGAAAACCTAAAAAACAAACAGGTAGAATTATTTAAAAAACATATTGAACTTGCTATGAAGATTAATAAACCGCTCATGTTGCATGTACGTGCAAGTAAGGGAAGTGATGATGCATATTATGATGCTTTAGATATTTTAAAATATGCAACAGTTCATGCGAATTTTCATTTTTTCTCAGGATCAAAAAAATGCATGCAAGATATTGTTGCTGCAGGGTTTACTATTTCAGTAGATGGACCTATTACGTTTAGTAGTGATTATGACGAGATGATTAAAGCAGTACCTCTTGATAAAATTATGATTGAAACAGATGCGCCTTTTGCAGCACCTGCTCCATATCGAGGGAAAACATGTGAACCTTGGATGGTAATTGAAATTGCAAAGAAAATTGCAGAACTAAAAGGGTTAGATTTAGAGGTGGTACGTACTCAAGTATTAAACAATACAGCTCGGTTCTTGAATCTGGACTTATAAGATATTTTATGCTATAGTCCCCGGGTCGCTTTATTAGAAACTAACCATATTAAAACATGGCAAAAAAGACAACAAAAATCTCAGAAGTGGAAATGCTGGAGCCTCGAATCTATGAAATCGGCTACCTATTGTCACCAGCAATCCGCGATGAGGACCTTGAAGCTCGTCTTGGCGAAATCAAGGAATCTATTAAAAAATTTGGAGCAACTTTCTTATCAGAAGGGAATCCAGAATTTATTGATCTTGCATATGAAATGATGCGAGTAATCGAAAACAAAAACGTTCGTTTTAATCAAGGATATTTTGGTTGGATGAAGTTTGAGATGGATCCATCACAAATTGAAGCAATGAAAGAAGTTCTTGACGGAACAACAACACTAATTCGATATCTTCTTATTAAGACAGTAAAAGAGAATACTGTGATTGGTAAAAAGTCTCTTGGAAAAATCTTAAAAGGTGAACGACAGGGTGACGATGCAGAAAATGCTGATGTGCAAGACTCTGAAGGAGAGATTCCTGTTGAGCAGCTCGATGAAGTGCTCGATGAAGAAATCAAAGAACTGGTAAAAGAAGCTTAATTCATTAAAGAATTTATCAAGAAATTATAAAGAAACAATCAAGGAAAAGTTTGAGATTGTATCATATGTGATATACTCGACCTATAACCGTCGAGGTTACTAAGTTAACAAACGAACATTATGTATATCAATAAAGTCATCATTTATGGAAATGTTACCCGAGATCCTGAATTGAAAGCCCTTCCATCAGGAAGTAAGGTTGCCAATTTCTCGGTTGCAACAAATCGAACATGGAAAGATCAATCTGGTAAAAAACAAGAAGCTGTAGAATATCACAACGTTGTTTTCTTTGGAAAACAAGCAGAAGTGATTGCTCAATATATTCATAAGGGAAGTGGTCTCTATATCGAAGGACGTCTTTCAACTCGTAGTTGGGATGGTCAAGATGGAAAGAAAAACTACCGAACCGAAGTTATTGGAGATACTTTCCAATTTGGTCCAAAAGGTGGAGCGTCTACCGGAGGTTCTGTTGCAGGAACTACAGCGGCTGACAATTCATCACTTCCAGAAATTGATGCAATTGAATATCCATCAGATGATATTAATCCAAACGACATTCCTTTCTAACAAATATGTCAACACAACAATGTTACTTTAAGTCAAATAATATTAAACATATTGACTATAAAGATATCGAAATTTTGCGCAAATTTTTAACCCCAACAGGTAAAATTATGCCAAGTAAACGAACAGGGGTATGCAAGAAGAGTCAGCGAAAACTTGCTACCGCTATCAAATATGCTCGATTTATGGGATTACTTCCATATATTCAAGCATAGGAAAAAATATTAAAACGAAAATCCCTCGGCATATTGCTGAGGGATTTTTGAGGTAATAAAAACACGTAGCCTAGTTCATAATATGAATGACTCCTGCCGCGTTCATTATTCCAAGAATAATTGTACCAATGCCAAAAATAATAAAAACCAAAGTTACGAAATCAAGATGGAGTATATTTTTCATTGTAAAATATAGGGTTTTGTTAAAAAATGCTTTAAATACAAGGCTATTTTTATATTCCTTGTTTATCTTCACAAGAGATAACGATAAAGGTGATAAAATCTTACAAAAAAGAAAAACACCCAAACGGTGCTAGTTTTTCTCAGCTCGACCTACGTATTCGTTAGTTTCAGTGTTAATCGTTACAACATCACCCTCATTAATAAAAAGAGGGACATTGATTTCTGCTCCGGTTTCCAAAACTACAGTTTTAGAAGCTCCAGATGAAGTGTTTCCTTTAACCGCAGGAGCTGCTTCTTTTACCTTTAGATCCATTTTAATAGGAAGATCTACACCAATAACTTGTTCTTCGTCATCTTCGTTGGTCCAAATGATTGCATTGTAGACATCATTAGGACGCATCCACTGTTTCTTTTCTCCGATTAGAGTACCACTGATAGTAAATCTTTCAGCAGGATTTTTTTCTGGATGAAACCAAAATTCTCCTTTTGCCTCGTAAATATATTTAACTGGTTTTTTACTAATATCAGCTTCATCAATTTTATCAGATACTTGGAATGAATGTTCAACAACTCGCCCAGAAAGGAGGTTTTTCAATTTAGTTGCATTTACTGGTTTTCGTTGTTGTTTACGAAATACATGAGAAGCAAGAACCTCATAAGGTTCCCCATCATGCATGATAATTTTACGAATAGTCGCTTCGTTATATGAAATAATTGCCATAAATAATTACAGATTAAAACGGTTGATAGTTCTCATAGACTATCATGTTTTTACTAAAAATCAACTATTCTTCAGGTTCTTCATCCGCCTCTTCTTTTCCTGCAAATGAAAGACCACCATTATCCATCATTTTTTTAATCTCTTTCATTAAAGATTCACGAATTGCTTTGTTTGTCTTATCTCGCAAAAATGTTCGCGCTGCATCATATCCTCGCCCAAGTGGAATTTTTTCACCTGCCACATTTCGATAACTAAATGACGCACCTGACTTTTCGACTAGTTTGAACTTTTCTCCAAGGGCTAACATTTCTCCTTCGGCAGAAATTCCTTCGTTGTAGATAATATCGAATTCGGTTTGTTTGAAAGGGGAGGCTACTTTATTTTTAACGACCTTTACACGAGTTCGTGCACCTACAACGTCTTCACCTTTTTTAATTTGGGCAACTTTTCGAATATCAAGACGAACAGAGGTATAGAATTTGAGAGCTTTTCCACCTGGGGTAGTTTCAGGATTTCCAAACATCACACCAATTTGCATACGGATCTGGTTAATGAAAACAACTACTGTATTTGATCGTGCAACAATTGCTGTTAATTTTCTCAAAGCCTGAGACATTAATCGTGCTTGTTTGCCGACATGATGAGCTCCCATATCTCCTTCAATTTCGTCTTTTGGTGTTAATGCTGCAACCGAGTCAACAATCACCACATCAATTTTTCCAGAACGTACTAATGTTTCAGTAATTTCAAGAGCTTGTTCTCCATGGTCAGGTTGAGAAATAAGTAGATCGTCGATATTCACACCGAGTTTTTTAGCGTATTCAGGATCCATAGCGTGTTCTGCATCGATAAATGCACACACACCGCCTAATTTTTGTGCTTCTGCAATAATATGTAAAGTAAGTGTTGTCTTTCCTGATGATTCTGGTCCAAATATTTCAATAATACGTCCTCGTGGAATTCCGCCAACTCCAAGTGCTGCATCAAGACCAATAGATCCTGTAGGAATAACACCAATATCAACCTTAGGTGTTTCACCAAGTTTCATAATAGCTCCTTCACCAAACTTGGTTTGGATCATTTTAATAGTGTCGCGAAGATCGTTAGTATCTTTTGATACTGTTTTTTTCTTTGCCATAGAGAATAAGAGAAATAGGGTTAGAATAAATTAATAAGTAGCAGCGTCAGAAATAGGTAGCATAGTAAGAGTAGAATTCGATTCTTCCAGAACTAATGCAAAATCTTTTTTTGAAATAGATCCAAAACGATCTTTTCCTTCAAGGGTTAAGAGGTTGTATCCAGGATTTAATAATAAATTCTGATTAAAACTCCCATCAGGTGCAGTTGCTAAAGGTGCTCCATTTACAAATAAATCCTTTGTAAATTTTGCTTTTCCTGAAATTTGAATCATTGGGTTAACCAAACTTTGTCCATTATTAATAGTTGCAACATGAATAGATGGTCCGTGAATGATAGGATAGAGCTTGATTCCAATAAAAGTAATTATCAAAATTCCAGAAACACCAAAAACCATCTGTTTAATAGTACGATTCTTTTTTTCCTGAATTGTTTGATAATGCATAGGGTTGACGTAGGGGATATACTATAAAGTATACCTTATATTTCTAATTCAGAATCAACAAATGATTCATCATGGTCTGTGGATAAATGCGATGGTTTTGTTTCCAGAACCTCGCGAGGTTTTGCACCATCAGCAGGACCGACAACTCCTCGTTCTTCTAATAAATCAATGAGACGTGCAGCTCGAGAATATCCAACTTTTAATTTTCGTTGAATATAACTCGTTGATGCTTTACCTGCTTCGATAACAATAGCACGCGCGTCTTCATATAATTCATCATCATCAGAATCATCGACACTTGCTGAGACAATAGAACGATCATCCTCTAATGTTTCGCCAAGCGATATTTCATCAGGAATTGCAATATTATGCTTCTTAATAAATGAAACAACTGCTTTTACTTGATCCTCTGAAACGTTTGCACACTGCATGCGTTCAGGTTTTGACATGTCAGATCCTTGATAGAGCATATCTCCTTTTCCAAGAAGAGATTCGGCTCCTGGAGCATCTAAAATAGTTCGTGAATCTATTTGAGATGCTACTTGCAAGGCTAATCGTGACGGAATGTTCGCCTTGATGAGCCCCGTAATCACGTTTACTGATGGTCGTTGAGTTGAAAGTACTAAATGAATTCCAACTGCTCGTGACATTTGCGCCAATCGTACGATCCCTGATTCCAATTCACGAGGATAGGCTTGCATAATATCTGCTAATTCATCAATAAATACGACAATGTAGGGCATACGCTCAGGTGATTTTTCATCAACTTTTTTATCACCTCCTTTTTTTTCAAGATAAGGTTCCAAGATATTTTTGTGATATGACTGAATATCTCGACAACTGTGTTTTTCAAGGAGATCATACCGCCGCTCCATTTCTTTAGCAGCCCATTTCAAAGCAAGAATAGCTTTTTTGGGTTCTTTGATAACTGGGGTAAGTAAATGGGGGATATCGTTATATAACGTAAGTTCTACCCGTTTTGGGTCAACCATGATGAGTCGTAAGTCCTCGGGCCCATTACGATAGAGGAGTGAAAGAATCAAATTGTGAACAGTAACTGATTTTCCAGAACCGGTAGTACCTGCGATCAATAAATGGGGCATTTTCGCAAGGTTAGTGAAATAGGATTTTCCCGTAACTCCTTTCCCAAGGGCAACCAATAATCGATGAGGTGAATTTTCAAATTCAGCATCTTCAAGGAGGCTTCCGAGTCCCACATTTGACATAGTTCGGTTAGGGATCTCGATTCCAACGAGAGATTTTCCAGGAATCGGGGCTTCGATACGAATAGGGTGAGCAGCGAGTGCGAGTGCCAGATCAGATTTTAAACCAAGGATTCGAGTTAGTTTAATACCTTCGGCTGGTTTTAATGCGTAACGAGTAACGGTTGGTCCGATAGATACCTCGTCCATTTCCACATCAATTCCAAAGTTGAGGAGGGTTCGCTTGATGAGGTTTGCATTCGCCTTGATGTCACCAACGGACGGTTTCCCAGAAGATTTTCCAAGGAGGCTTGTAGGAGGAAATTCATAGGTTTCTGAAAATAATGCTCCCGCACCCATAAACATTTCTTCTTCGAGGTCTTTTTTCTTTTCAACTGGTTTTGAAATAGACTCGTCTTTTGCTGCCACTATCTCTTCCTGAGGTGTCTTTTCGTGTACTAAAACGGGTGTATTATTTAAGTCATTAAGATCTTCTTTACTCAGAGTGATCATTTCTTCATCGTCATTATTTCCAACTGAAAAATCATCAGCATCATGTTTTTTGAAAATCTTTCTAAGAGATTCAGGAATATGCAATTCTTCGTTAATTAATAGTAACCCAGAAATAACTGCTAAAGATATTAAAATAATAGATCCTGCATACACATCAAAAATAGTTTTTGCCAATGATCCTATACCTTGACCAATGAGTCCACCTCCTTGTAATTGAGGTGCAATGATGTGGATAAATCCAAGAGAGGAAAGTGTTAGTACTGTTGAACTGGTGTATTCTACCCATGACCAATCAGGAGATTCATTTTTTATGATTTTAATAGCATAGATTACCAAAAATACAGGTACTAAAACTACTCCAAATCCGAGAAGTTTTTTCAAGATAGTTTCATATAAAAAGGTTCCTGCAACACCTGCTTTTCCCCACGCTCCGAGAATAATAATAACGGTAAATGCAAAGAGTATGATAGCAATAATACTATTTTTAATCTGTGGATCGAGGGGTCTTTTTTCAGTACGAGAAACAGTTTCGACGTCAATGTCTTTTTTGGAATTATTTTTTCGAGAAGATACTTCTTTTTTTGCCATAATATTATCATCAGTATACCAAGAAAAAGCATTATAATACAAGGGTTTTATCTTGATTATAAATACTTGCATAAACGACATTTTAGGTATAGAATGTCGTTTATAGAAGTCTAAAGGACATTATAAACGACACATGAATAATCAAAACGACATTTCAAAACGACATGATGATATTCAAAACGACATTTTTCAAAAAAGCGTTTATTTAGATACTTTTTTTAAAAACCCTCTTGAAAAGTCGCTTTATATTGCTGCAAAAAAAATTGAAAAAATAGTGGGGGCAATCTACTTGGTAACAGATGTTATGGGGAATGATTTACCATTAACCGCATCGTTGCGAACAGAATCAATTGATTTACTTGCAAATAGTTTTGATTTGATTGCACACGATCAAACTCCAACAGCTCGTGAAATGTTAGATATTTCTATTCGATTAGATCATGTAGCATCATTAGTACGTATTGGATTGTTGGCGCATCATATATCTCCCATGAATGCTGATATTTTATTATCAGAATTGGATTCCGTTTCAAAAGTTATTGTTGATATTATCAAAGATCGCAATAAAGAAGAGTCAGGTTTTATCTTTTCACGAGTGGATATTAATCAGCCACTCATTACACAATCATTCATTCAGGACCCATTGTTTGATAGTGTCGTAGAGCACTATGATTCAAAACGACATCAAAACGACATCAAAACGACACTTGTAAAACAAAAGGACATTCAAAACGACATTGAAGAAATCAAAACGACATTTCAAAAGGACATTATAAAAATAGATAGAAAACAAGATATTTTAAAGATTCTTCGCTCGAAAAACTCTGGAACACTAGCCGATATCAAGGGATGGATCCCTGGTGTTAGTGACAAAACTCTTCAGCGAGAACTTTCAGAATTGATTGCTATGAATCTTGTTAAAAAGGAAGGGAACAAGAGATGGACAACGTATCGAATTGTTTAGATCGGCTTACAAAAAAGAAAAATTGACATATATAAAATATGTTGTAATTGGAAAACACCTCAGATATAAATTGGTAATAATCAGGGGTGTTTTTCGTTATCTTATCCAGACAAGCAGTTGCGCGTTTTTATGAACGCGTTATAATAATCCCATCCAAATTTCATAAACATTCTCTTGATGTGATACTAACACCTTTTTTGTGGAGGTATTGCAAATAGGGTAGTGATTATGGTAAGATGGCATACGTGCTTGTGGATTCCTCGAGAGATTGATTTTCAATTTTTCGAAGTATTCAATCCTTTGATAACAGCATACATAACGGATGTTTTGAACTGATCAGATTGATCACGATATAAAGGTATTAGTTATTTTACTGTTATTAATAATCATCTTGTTCGTCGCAGAACACACCACACATAATGGATACGAATCATCGCATCTACTTGTGTGGTGTGTTCTCACCGACGGGTGAGATACACTCCGCATATTTTTGCAGAACGCTTGATATCACTATCAAGGGTCTCAAAACATGCAAAGATACTAAATGTGCACATCATGGTTCGTCACTTAATTAAGTCGAAGGCGAATCGTGCACGAATCTTTTTCGAAAGAAAAAGATAATTGAAATTAATTTTAATTATGAATAAGAAAATTTTCGCAGGAGTTGTTGCAGCATTTGCATTTGCATTTGCTTTCTCAGCTTCAGCAGCATATGACTTTGGTTCAACTACTATTAAAGTAGGATCAACAGGAATGTATGCAAAAAACGTACAAGCAGCTCTTAACGCTTGCAACAATGCAGGTTTGGCAGAAGACGGAAAATTCGGTCCAATGTCAGCAGCAGCAGCTAAAGCTTTCCAAGCTTCAAAAGGATTAACAGCAGATGGATTGGTTGGTGCTTTATCTAAAGCAGCATTGAACTCATGTGGATCAACATCTACAGGTTCAACTGGATCAACAGGATCAGTTTCACTTGATGGAACAGATGGAACAATCAGTACTTTCAACAAACTTTCACAATACAACAACGAACAAGTTGGTGAAGGACAAAACAATGTAAAAGCTGCAGGATTTGAAATTAAAGCTTCAAACGATGGAGATATTGCATTGAAATCAATGAAAGTAAGTTTTGCAATTACAAACTCTTCAGGATCAGTTCGATTAACTGACTATGCTGACCGAGTTTCTATCATGCAAGGATCAAAAGAAATTGGATCAGCAGATGCTTCTGATTTCAACAAAGATTCTACTGGAAACTACAGTAAAACAATCTCTCTTTCAAATTCAGTTGTAAAAGCAAAAGCTACAGAGAAATTCTATGTAACTATTGACGCTGCATCATCATTTGATTCAGGAGACATTAATTCAGAATCTGTCACAGTTGATGTTGATAACGTTCGATACCAAGATGGTTCTAGCGTAGTTTCAACTGAAACAGGTATAGGAGATATTAACGGAATGAACGTTCCAG
>CAZJXT010000002.1:0-32365 GCA_964550225.1 uncultured Candidatus Saccharibacteria bacterium | reverse complement strand
TTTCATGCGCTTCGATTCTCGCCAAGTTTTTTCGTGATCGTGTGATTAAAAAATACGATAAACAATTTCCACACTATGGGTTTGGAAAACATAAAGGGTATGGAACGGCTGAGCATTACCGAGCAATTTACAAAGAAGGAATAACGAGTATTCACAGGCTCCGTTTCTTGAAAAATGTGTAAAAACTTATAGTGTATTGACATATACGGATATATATGCTAATATATATTCATATGGAACAAGCACCAATTGTAACAAATCAATTTTTCCAAATAGTGATCCTTGTCGGAATCTTGTATTTTTTTGGATTCTATCGAGGTGGATCTGGAGGAGAAAAGAAATAGTTTTAAATAATAGCAATAGCTCAATATTCTTATAACCCAAGAATATGAATGAGGTATTGCTTTTATTTTTTAATCATGTATACTCATTCACATTATGGTAGTACGAATGCGTCATACAAAATCTCATACGGCTAATCGTCGCAGTCATCACGCGCTTACTGCGCCTAAGGTGGTTGTTGATGCAAAAACCGGAGGAACACATTTGCGACATCGAATCGATATGACAACCGGTATGTATAAAGGCCGAAAAGTTATCGACGTTGTTTCAAAAGTTGCTAAGAAACAAGCGAAAGCGAAAAAATAATCTTATTTATTCACGTTCTTTAACCTTTATTTCTTTCTCAAATTTATGGCACATCGACATTTAGCACGATCAATTATTATGCAAGCTCTTTTCGAACTCGATTTTAACGGGTTTGATGAGTCGCGTATTGAAGGTGCGCTCGATCATATTTTGGGCGAATTTGGATCCGGTATTGATAATCCGGATTTTATTCGTGCAACAACAACTGGGGTTGTACACAAAAGAATTGTTCTTGATGAAATCATTGAAAAAGCAGCACCTGATTGGCCTATTGCAAAAATATCAGTAACCGACCGAAATATCTTACGTCTTGGTTTATATGAGCTATTATTTGGAGATCGTGAACAAGTTCCTCCAAAAGTTGCTATTAATGAAGCGATTGAACTCGGAAAAGCATTTGGAAGTGATAAGTCAGGATCATTTATCAACGGAGTATTAGGTGCTATCTATAAAGAAATTGGCGAACCGGGTAAAGATCAAGTTTCCAAGAAAAAACGACCTCATGTTCCACTTGATCCATCACAATATCCAGTAGATATAAAAGGAGGAGCTGTAGTGTTTTCAAAAGATGAATCAGGGACGGTTCGATTCGCAATGGTATATGATGTTTTTGGATATTGGACTCTTTCAAAAGGAACTATAGAGGAAGGAGAATCACCAGAGCAGGGAACTGTTCGAGAACTAAAGGAAGAGATTAGTCTCGATATTACGATCATTGAAAAGTTAGGTGAAAATGAATATATTGCTCATCATCCAGAACGAGGACCTGTTCGTAAGCACGTAAACTATTTTCTCGCACAAGCTCCGTTTGTTCCATTGAAATTGGAATCAACATCAGGAGGACTTAAAGATGCAAAATGGTTTGAAATGTCTGAAATTATGGATTTAACCATGTATGACGATGTGACACAGTTGATGGCTATGGCGATTGAAAAAATCATGGCAATGTAACAAAAAACCCTGTAAAAACAGGGTTTTTTGTTGAGAACCAGAGGAGATGATACTATTGACATATTTAATATAATATGCTAATATGCTCTTATAAGTAATTAATAATCGCCTCGAATGAGGGTTTATTGATGAAAACATTCTTTTATAAAAAAATACTACTGTAAGATGGAACAAACTAAAAGACTTAATTTCAAAGATTTTAATTCAAGCTTTGACATTTTTAAACAAAGAGCATCACAGCATCAGCATCAAGGTAATTTTGCCGCAGGAATATTCCTGGATCAAAATCAAAAATTGTTAATGGTAAAAGATCAGCAGGAAGTCAACAAATTATGGTTAAAATTACCAGGAGGGGTTCCTGATGTTGAGTGTTTGCGCAATCAGGACTGTTTCATTAAAGAGCTTGTTAAAGAGCTTGTTAAAATGAAATATCCAAAATCACTTCAGAATCAGATTTTAGAACATGAAAAAAATCAAAAAAGAAATGGTTCTGAAAAAGGTTTAATTTTGGAGATGGTAGAAGAAACAGGATATTATCCAATTAAGTTTGGATATATATGTGACGGATATCGCTATAACAAAAAAGAAACCGGCCCAAATAAGTTTAATTTGTGGCAAGTTTATTTTCATGTACAGAGTGTAATTTCTCCAAATTCTAAAGACATTAACTCAGTTATAAGACAAATTACCGATGTGAAAACATTAGAAGCTATTGATTTGGATGTTAAAAAATTACGCGTAAAGGTAGACATTGAAAATGCTGTCGAAAAATTAGGCCCGGATACTCACAAAGAGGCGCTAACTTTTTTCTTCAGAAAACAAGAAAGATATTACCACGCAAATGATTCTTTTGAAATTGCTAGAAAATATGCCATGGGCATTTCTAGTGAGTAGTCGTTAGCAAAAATGTTTCTTAAGCCGCTAGTGTGTACTGGCGGTTTTTTTCTTTGAAAAAAAGTACAATTATGATATGGTAAAAAAGACCTATTATGAAGAATCTTAACGAACTTGAACAAAAACTTAATATTATTTTTACGAATAAAGACTTGCTCACGACGGCGTTTTTACACCGATCTTATCTAAATGAAAATTCAGGAATCAATCTTCCTCATAATGAACGTCTCGAATTCCTCGGAGATGCTGTTTTAGAATTAGTCGTAACTGATTATTTGTATACAACCTATATGAATAAACCTGAAGGTGAGCTTACGGCGTATCGTGCCGCTTTGGTAAATACCAATACCATTTCTGACGCTGCGCGCAAACTTGGCTTTGAAGAATATTTACTCCTTTCAAAAGGTGAAGCAAAAGATACTGGAAAGGCACGGGCATATATTTTAGCAAACACATTTGAGTCATTTACTGGAGCTGTTTATTTAGATCAAGGATATGACAGTGCAAAAAAATTCATCTATGATTATTTGCTTCCAGAATTAGAAAATATTATTAAACATGGATTGTGGCGTGATGCAAAATCATGGGTTCAAGAAATGTCTCAAGAGCATGAAGGAGTGACCCCGTCATACAAAGTGCTTCACGAATCAGGTCCTGATCATGACAAAACATTTACCGTAGGGATTTATTTCCGCGATAAAAAAATTGCTGAAGGAAAAGGATCTTCGAAACAAGAGGCTGAAACCGCTGCAGCTCGCAATGCGCTCGAGGCAAAAGGGTGGAATTAGAGAAACAAAAAAAGATGCATCACGCATCTTTTTTTGTTATAATAATTTTATCATATGACCCTCAAACGTCTGGAAATGTATGGATTCAAATCATTTGCCAAAAAGGCAGTTTTTGATTTTACTGCACCCGTAACATCCATTGTAGGACCAAACGGTTCTGGGAAATCAAACGTGGTAGAAGCAATTCGATTCGTACTAGGAGAACAATCAACGAAATCAATGCGTTCAAAAACAGGGGCCGATCTCATTTTTAAAGGATCAAAACAAATTGGAAAAATGTCACGTGCCAGTGTGTCTATTACGTTTGATAACAGTACTCGTATTTTTTCATTACCATCTGTTGATGACCAAAACCTCTCACTTGATTTTGATGAAATCACCATTACACGTGAAGTATTTTCTGATGGAACAAATAAATATTTATTAAATGGAAACGAGGTTCGCTTGAAAGATGTACATGAACTCATCGCATCAGTAAACATTGGATCAAGTGGACATCATATTATTTCACAAGGAGAAGCTGATCGATTACTCAATTCAAAACCTGCAGAGCGACGTGAAATGTTAGAAGAATCTTTGGGATTAAAACTGTATCATTATCGTATTAAGGAAGCTGAACGAAAATTAGAACGTACCCGAGAACATGTACGCGAAGCAGAATCAATTCGTCGTGAATTGGCGCCCCATATTAAATTTCTCAAAAAACAAGTAGAGAAAATTGAAAAAGCTCGAGAAATTGAAATTGCTCTTGAGCGTCTCTATACAACCTATCTCGTACAAGAACAAACTGTGATTGCGCGTAAAAATCATGAATTAACTATTCAGCTACAGACAACTATTGATACACTTACAACACTCGATAAAGAATTGCTTGATTATGAAAAAAACACAGCGTCACATGCATTACAACCACTCGAACAAAAAATGAATGATTTGCGAGGTCAGATTCGTGAATTATCACGTACTCGTGATGATGTAGGACGACAAATTGGGCGTGTGGAAGGAATGATTGAATCGGCAACACGCATGATCCCTGCAAAGCAGTCAGTGGTTTCAATTGCTGTTTCAGAAATTGAAACACTGATTCGTGAATTAGAAACAGGTTCTTTTGATAGTGCAGCTGATATTATTGCTCGACTAAAATCGTTTGTTGCAGATAAACAAGGATCTCCTGCAGTTGCGGTTACAATAGATACTACTGAATTTGAACAAACAAAACAAAATCTCGAACAGCAAATTATTAATATTGATGCGAGTATTATCAAATGTGAGTCTGAGATGAGATTTATTGAATCAGAAATGGATCAAGTACGAGAACAATTTCGTGATCGAGAGAGAACCTTTTATACATTGTCAGCGCAAAAAAATGATCTCATTGCTCAGAAAACCATTCTTGAAAATGATATCGTGCGACTTAATGAACGATCTCATGCATTAGTCGAGGAATATATCCAGGCTGAACACATGATCGGATCAAAAATTCTTGATTTAAAAAATCAGTATCTTGATATGTCTCTGACAATAGATGAGAGTCTTTTGAAAACGATGCATCATGATATCGAACGTATGAAAATTCGTTTGGAAGATATGGGTGGTGGAGGAGGAGGAGACGTGATGCAAGAATTTGATGAAACGGTTACTCGTGATCAATTCCTCGAAAAAGAAATTATAGATCTTACTACTGCAATTACAACATTGGAATCAACCATTAAAGAATTAAAAGAAAAACTATCACTAGAATTTAATGCAGGTATTGTAAAAATCAATAAAGAATTCGAAACATTTTTCAGACTGATGTTTGGCGGAGGAGACGCTCGGTTGGCTTTGGTAACTATTGAAAAACGTAAAAAGAAAAATGAAACAGACGAAGACGGAAATGAAATTATTTTAGATGATGAAGAAGATCAGGAAAAAGAGCAGGGAATTGATATTGATGTATCGCTTCCTCGTAAAAAAGTAAAAGATCTCGAAATGCTTTCAGGAGGTGAACGAAGTCTCACATCAATCGCATTACTGTTTGCACTATCTCAAGTAAACCCACCACCATTTTTGGTACTGGATGAAACGGATGCGGCATTGGATGAGGCGAATAGTCAGAAATATGGTGATATGATTGAAAATCTAGCAAAACAAACTCAGTTGGTGGTAGTGACCCATAATCGCGAAACCATGTCACGTGCAGATATTTTGTACGGAGTGACATTGGGAATGGATGATTGTTCGACATTGCTATCAATTAAATTTGAAGAAGCTGTAAAAGTGGCGAAATAAAAACACCTTATTGTGAGGTGTTTTTATTTTTTTTCATGAGATGTTGATTTCTCGACTTCTTCTTCAAGTTGTTGTAAATATTCATATGTTGTGATTTCTTGTTCGTGAATATTTTTTGCATGTTCGAGCCCTACATAACGCCAATGCCATGGTTCGGCAATATAGCCAGTGATAGTTTCTTTTCCTTCTTGATAGCTTTGAATAAATCCATACTCCCATGCGTTTTCTTTCATCCATTCATACTCCTTGGTATTTTTAAAATCAGCAAGAGTATAATTAGGTTTAGCAACTACATCGACTACCATACCTAATTGATGTTCCGAATGTCCTGGAGCAGCTACCGATGGATAGGGATTTATCAACAGATCGCGAGTGGATTCCGATTGGATATACAAGCGTTCTTGATAGCTTGCAGGACGATAACCCGATGAAACAACAATTGATAATTTTTCAAGTTTCATAGCCTGGGTCATTAATTGCAATCGATAGGCAGCTGAAGCATTTAAACAAATAGTTGTATTCGATGTTACAACATAATCAGATAGTCGTACGAGATTATTCGGAATATATCCAATCGTTAATCCTGTAGAAATTCCTAAAGGTTTAAGCCATGCATCAATTTGCTCAAGAGGGCTTTTAGGGCAGATTGGTTTTGGTGGAGTTTTTTCTTGTGAAGTAGGAGATAGTTTTTCACTAGGAGCGTTTTCATTTGTTGGTAAGTGCGCTTTGGTAATATCTTCATCTTTTGCTACAGGTTCTTCGATAAGAATTGGAAGAGAGGAGGTGGGTGTAGGTGTCTGAGATAATGATTTAATTATTATAATTTTATATCCAATAATCCCGCAGATTAACGCACAGGTTGTAAAGAAAATAAAAATCGAAGAATTTTTGCTCATAATTGTCATAGTATATCAAAAAAAACTGCAATTACGCAGTTTTTTTATCAGATTGAATAACGAGAGTATAATCAATCAATCGTTTTTCAAGATTGGTTTCCTTTACTTTAATTTTAATTTTTTGCCCGAAATGAAATTCTTGTTTTGAATTTTTTCCAACAATACAATTTCGTTTTTCATCATAAGCAAAGAAGTCATTACCAAGATCCATCAAGCGAATCATTCCTTCAGATTTTGATTCTGCCTCGGCTACATATACTCCGAATTTTCCAACACCTGTTACAATACCATCAAATGTTTTTCCAATGCGATCGGTCATATATTCAACTTGTTTATATTTGATTGATTCACGTTCTGCTTCTTGGGCATCGCGTTCGCGATCTGAACTAAATGCGCACATGCGTTTATATTCACCGATTTCATCAGGAGGAACTTTTTGTCCATCTAATGATAATTGTAATAATCGGTGTACCATCACATCGGGATAGCGACGAATCGGAGATGTGAAATGTGTATAGAAATTAAATGCCAATCCAAAATGTCCGATATTTTCTGTGGAATATACCGCTTTTGCCATACTGCGTACGATTGATGATTGAATAGTGTCACGCGCATCATCAGTTTCTGCGCTGTCGAGAATTTTTTGTAATTCAGCAGGGGGAACAATTCCATTTTTTACAGGAACATGTTCATATCCAATTGATTTTAAGAAAGTAACCAAATCTTCTACCCGATCAGGGGCTGGTTTATCATGGATGCGATATACCGCGAGTCCTGCAGAATGTTTATCTGCTAATTTCATCGCTACGTATTTATTGGCAAGGAGCATCCATTCTTCGATCATGCGCATCGTATCGATTCGTTTTTTAATCATGACACGAATTGGTTTTCCGTGCTCATCGAGAATGAATCGTACCTCGTCAGTATCCATTGATAATGCACCTGCGCGAAATCGTTCCTCAGTATAGATTTTTGATAATCGCATTAATTCAGTGAGTTCGGTAACAAATAATCCACTGCGCGCGTCAATAATTTCTTGAGCTTCTTCATAGGTGAATCGTTTATCTGATTTGATAATTGTTCGTCCAAACCATGTTTCGAGAACCGCGCCTGTATCTTTTTCAATTTTAAAAATACTTGAAAACGCTAATTTGTCTTCGTCTTGGCGAATAGAGCATAATTCGTTTGAGAGAACTTCAGGAAGCATTGGAATTACACGATCAACTAAATATACCGATGTGGTTCGTTGTTTTGCTTCGTCATCGAGTGCAGAATTTTTTGTTACATAGAAAGATACATCGGCAATATGAACACCGATTTCATAATTTCCATCAGGGAGTACTTGGAATGATAACGCATCATCAAAATCTTTTGCATCAACAGGGTCGATAGTAAAGGTTGTTGTATCGCGCATGTCGCGACGTTTTGCGATTTCACTACTTGGAATACCTGAACCATGTAATGCTTCCGCCTCAGCGGTTACTATATCAGGAAATTGGCCATCGAATCCTTTTTCAAGGACGATCGCATTCATTTCAGTATCATTTTCTCCAGGAGTTCCAATGACTTGAATAATTTCACAGGTAGGAATATCTCCAATCCATGCACCAAGTTTTGCGACAACTTTATTACCTAAGTTTTCGGTAGCGAATGAATTTATTGGTGCCACACGCATTTCAGGTTCACGAGAATCGCTTGGGATAAACCAGATGTCGCTAGCTTTTTTCTCGACGATCCCGGCGTAAACATTTTTTGCACGTTTAATAATTTCTTGAACTGATCCGGAACCTTCTTTTTTATTGATAATACTCATAAGTACACGATCACCATTAAGTGCGTGGAGATTATGCTGAGGTGCAACCATTACTGCAAAACCAGATTCTTTATGAGTTACATATCCGATACCATTTTTTCCAATTTTAAAAATACCTTCGAATTGATCGGGTACATCACCAGTGATATTGCTATTATCAATAGGTCGTGGGGCGTTGGGTCGAGCGTCTTTGCGGGTTTGAAATATGCGCTGACCTTTTTGAGGGTAGTCTTTCTTATAATTTTCACGTGGGGAATCAGATTTTTTAGGTGTCATTATGGGTTTAAAATACCATAAAATGAGGGATTAAGCGATACTTGACATTTATATTATTATATGATAATATAATAGCAAACAAAAACAAATAATCCATGAAACTTTTAAAAAAGAAAAAAGATTTACTCAACACTCAAATGAATCAATTAGGTTTAGGAAAAGCCTTTAATGGTTATTTTTTTAATTACTACAAAAGCTCTACCATGTCACAATCGGACGTTCTAACGCTTGCTGAATTTATTACTCTTAATCCAAAGTTGATAACAAACAATGATATGTTTGTTTGCTGGAAAACAGAAGATATAAAAAGGCAGGTACATCAAGGGTTGGTTAAAGATAGTAGAAGTTTCATAAAACTAAGAAATTTTTTACTGGAAAATGGTTTTAACCAAAATGACTGGATTCTCTTATTACCGACCAAAAAAACAGGAAGAGGCGAGGTTCCAGATTTTAAATACTTAGAAAAAAGTATCATCCGCCAAATGCCGGTTTATAAGCTGACAGAAGTAAAGCCAACCTGTGATCCTTTTAGAAAAATTTGTAGCTTCGTATTTGGTGACACTTGGACAGGTAACGCAGAACAGTTGACGGTGGGTGATATTTTAAAGCTTTCACCAAAAGCAATAAAACATCAGTCTTTGATTGGTGGATGGGACTGTTTTGACAGGACTACGATGCGTACGTTTTTAGGAATACAGAAAAAGTTTTCAGAACACGGACTTAATGAAAAAGATGGTCCGTTTATGAAAGCCTTTCTAGAGCCATTAAATTCGGTCCAATCTTATGTTGCTGACCTTGTCCAAAACGAAGGGTTTTCAAAGAAAGAGGCAGAAACAGCTGTAAGGGTTGGGAAAAAAGTAGGATGGATTTAAACTCGAGACAGTCTTCATTGCTTGTAAGCAAGGAGACTGTTTTTTTCTTGACAAAAAATCCTTTTCTGATAAGATGGCTACACTATGTTAACAATGCGATTACAACGAATTGGGCGAAAAAATGAACCTCACTACCGTGTGGTGATTACTGATAAACGAAATGGTGTACAATCAGGAAAGTTTATTGATATTGTTGGATCTTACAATCCAAAAATGGGAACTATTGAATTAAAAAAAGAACTCATTACTGATTGGATTTCAAAAGGAGTTCAATTATCAGACACCGTTCACAATTTCTTGGTTACTCATAAAGTAATTGAAGGAAAGAAAATTTCTTCACTTCCTAAAAAGACTTCAGTAAAACGAAAGACTAAATAAAAAAAACGCTCATGCGTTTTTTTATTTGACTTTCATCATAAAACAGATTAAGATACCGATATCGCAGAGTCCTTTTTACTCATTAATACTCTTGCGATATGATAGATTTTTATGCAGAACGACGCAGTACATGAATATTTAGAAATGACCGTAAAGGCATTAGTAGATAAACCAGAAGATGTTAAGGTAGTAAAAACAATTGATGAAATGGGAGTACTTATGACCGTTGATGTAAACGGTGAAGATATGGGGAAATTGATTGGTCGCCAAGGAGCAACTGCAAAATCAATTCGAACCCTTCTTCGTGTAGTTGGTATGAAACATAATCAACGAGTAAATATGAAAATTAATGAGCCTTTAAATAGACGAGCTCCACAATCAGCAGCATCTGTTGATGTTGACGCAGCTCTCGCAGATTTAAAAGCAGATATGTAGTAAATAAAAAATACCTCACGGTATTTTTTATTTGTTTAAATTTCAAAAATCAGTATGATGAAAGATATGAGATTTCACGTCATTACATTATTTCCAGAATCATTTACTTCATACCTCAACGAATCAATTATTGGTCGAGCTCTCGCTGATAAAAAAATCAGTGTTACTTTTTACGATCCTCGAACATACGCCCCGAAAGAATTAAAGAAAAAATGGCCTGATGGAAATGTGACCGTGTATGCGGATGGAAAACCCTATGGAGGAGGTCCTGGAATGGTGTTACGCGCAGAGCCGTATATCAAGGCAATCGAAAAAGCTCTTGCGATAATCAATAAAAAAACTAAAGCAAAATCTAAAATTATTTTCTTTTCACCTGGTGGAAAAATGTTTGATACGGAATATGCTAAAACAACAGTAAAAAAATATACTGATATTATTTTCGTGTGTGGACGATACGAGGGTATTGATGCGCGAATCAAGAAGATTTTTAAAATGGAAGATATTTCCATTGGAAATTATGTACTCACAGGTGGAGAATTACCAGCAATGATTTGTATTGACTGTATGGCACGTCAAATTCCTGGAGTGTTGGGTAATTTTGATTCTCGAGAAGAAGAACGTATTGCGTCACATGATGTCTACACTCGTCCCGAGGTTTTAGAATATACAAATAATCAAGGGAAAGTAAAAAAATACAAGGTCCCACCAGTGTTACTGTCAGGGAATCCGAAATTGATTGATGCGTGGAAACGAAGAGGGTTGGAATAGTTGACAGTTTAATTAGAATATGTTAATTTTGTTTTAAACAATTTCATAACTAAAATCAAAAAGATGAAGCCAACAGAAGAATTAAAAAATAAGGTGAATAACGCAACCGATATTGATTTAAAAACATTGCGTGAGTGGGCAGAATTATTGCTAAAAATTCCGATTTATCAGGACGGATGGACATCAGTTTCCGAATTGACTGATATTATGAATGATGGAGAGATTTATAATTATGAAGAACTGTTTGTGTTCCGCATTAGCGTTGAGTTGGAACCAACGGCAAATCATGGTGAGACAGTAGTTTGTATCTTCAAACCAGGAAATGAGGCAGAAATTAATAGTGCAGCTACCTGTACAGGCCCCACAGAACATCTTGAGACTAAAGAATTCTTTGGTTTTAAGGGAACATGGGAGCAGGTGGTAGAAAAAATTGTTGAAATAAATAATTTCTTAACTCAGCCGGCACCTCCTTTGAAATTTGAACTGAAGCAGTAATCGAAGCAAAAAAACTCTACCAAAAGTAAAGAAGCCTGTTAGCAAAAAGCAAGGATGTGTAATCCTTGCTTTTTTTAATCAATTGTTTTATAGTGTCAAAACTATCAGACTCGATTGAGTGCCGGTTGTCCGATTGCAGATTTTACTAGAGCCTTTAATTCTAAAGCCGTCCCACACGGCCCATTTTTGCTGTTATGGCACAAAAAACAAAGAGTAAAGGAGGTATTGTTGTTTCTGGACCACGAGAACAAAAAACATTCTCAAAGTTTCGAACACCTCTTGCCCCAATTCCGCATCTGGTCGAAAATCAATTAGCATCGTACAAAAAGTTCTTGGAAAAAGACCTTGCTGAAACCATCAAGGATTTTTCTCCTATGCAAGATTATTCAGAAAAGAAATTTGAATTGTCTATTTTGTCACTTGTAGTAAATGCTCCTGATCATGACGAAAATTATGCAAAACAAAATAAACTTACCTACGAAGCAGAAGTAAAAGCTCGTGTTAAGTTAAAAAATAAAATGTTAGGTACAGAAAAAGAACAAGAAATCTTTTTATCAGAGGTACCTCTCATGACTGCTCATGGAACATTTATTATCAATGGAGTAGAGCGTGTTGTAGTTCCACAGCTCGCTCGTTCAGCCGGAGTTTCATTTAATGATCGTCAAACTAAAAAAGGACGTTTCTTTGGTGCGAAAATTATTCCATCTCGAGGAGCATGGATCGAATTAGAATCTGATGCTGACAATGTGATGTATGTTCGCATTGATAAAAAAAGAAAATTCGTTGCAACATCATTGTTGCGAACATTAGGAATTACTGATGATGAAAAAATGCTGAAGCTTTTCAAAAATGAAGCAGCTCTTGAATGTATGAAAGCATCTCTTGCGAAAGATCCTGCAAAAACAGTGAGCGAATCCTATGTAGAAATTTATCGAAAATTGCGAGATGGAGAAATTGCCTCAGCTGATAACGCAAAAGAATTCGTAGATTCTATTTTAAGTGATGATCGATATAATCTTTCTGATGTAGGGCGATATTCATTCAACAAACGATTTGGTAAAAAAATGGATGAAGCTGCATTATCAGTAATGACTATTACTGCAGATGATGTGGTTGCTATTATTGAAAAAATTTCAGAATTAAATACCACTCCAAAAGCAAAAGCAGATGATATTGATCATTTAGGTCATCGTCGTGTGAAATTCGTAGGAGAATTATTGCTCCGAGAAGTATCTGTGGGGATGCTTCGTATTCGTCGTAATGTGCAAGACCGCATGTCGACAATTGATACAGAAACAACATTGCCAATCCAAGTACTCAATCAACGACCACTCCAGGCGGTAATTAATGGTTTCTTTACAACAAACCAGTTATCACAATTGCAAGACCAAGCAAACATTTTGTCAGAAATGGAACACTTGCGTCGTCTATCAGCATTAGGACCAGGAGGTCTTACTCGTGAACGAGCAGGATTTGAAGTTCGAGATGTGCATACGTCTCATTATGGGCGACTGTGTCCAGTACATACCCCTGAAGGACCAAACATCGGGCTTATTTTGCAGATGTCTATTTTTGCTCGTGTAAATGAATTTGGAATGATTGAAACTCCTTACATTAAGGTAAAAAATGGAAAAATCACAGGAGAAATTTCTTATATGAATGCTGTAGAAGAAGAGCAATATATTATTGCTCATGCTGGATTACATTATGATAAAGATGGAAAAATTACAGATACTGTTGTAGAAGCTCGAGTAAAAACAATCCCAGGTATTGCTCGTCGAGAAGATGTTGACTATGTTGATGTTTCTCCAAATCAAGCTTACTCAGTAGCTTCTTCAATGATTCCATTTTTGGAACATGATGACGCGAAACGAACACTCATGGGATCAAACATGCAAAAACAAGCAATGCCATGTGTTGTACCTATGGCACCTTTGGTAGCGACAGGTATGGAAGAGCGAGCGGCTCTTGATTCTGGACGATTAATTCTTGCACAAGAAGATGGAACGGTTACTCATTCAGATGCACAAATGATTGAAATTAAAACAAGTGCAGGAAAAACAAAAGAATATGCTCTTACACTATACGCGCGAACAAACCAAGGAACGATGTATCATAATCGTCCACTCGTTCGTGTTGGAGATAAAGTAAAGAAAGGTCAAGTGATTGCAGATGGTTCAGCAACAGAAAATGGACAATTAGCTCTCGGACAAAACGTACTTGTGGCATTTATGTGTTGGAATGGTGCAAACTTTGAAGATGCGATTATCTTGTCAGAAAAATTAGTTAAAAATAGTATTTTCAGCTCAATTCATATTGATGAATATGAATGTGTTGTTCGTGATACAAAACAAGGAGAAGAACAAACTACTCATGATATTCCAAACGTAGGAGAAGCTCGATTGAAAGATTTGGATGAAGATGGAATTGTACGTATCGGAGCAGAAGTTCGCGAAGGAGATATTTTGGTTGGAAAAGTTACACCAAAAGGTGAAACAGAATTAACCCCAGAAGAAAGACTCTTGCGATCTATTTTTGGAGAAAAAGCACGAGATGTTAAAGATTCTTCTATGCGTATGGAACACGGACGAAAAGGTCGCGTGGTGGGTGTTAAGGTATTTTCACGAGAAGCAGGACATGATTTGGAGTCAGGAGTTATTAAGCGAATTTATGTAGAAGTTGCTCAATTGCGAAATATTCAAGTAGGAGATAAGCTTGCAGGACGACATGGAAACAAAGGGGTAATCTCAACTATTTTACCAGAAGAAGATATGCCCTATATGGCAGATGGAACTCCTGTTGATGTAGTACTTACTTCACTTGGAGTATCATCACGTATGAACCTTGGACAAATTCTTGAAATGCATCTTGGGCTTGCTGCAAACAGTCTTGGATATCAGGCGATTGTTCCACCTTTTGCAGGAGCAACACCCGATGAAGTAAAAGATGAATTGGAAAAAGCTGGATTTTCTCGAACTGGAAAGGTAAAACTTTATGATGGACGAACAGGAGAATCGTTTGGCCAAGACATTGCCGTGGGATACATGTATATCTTGAAACTTTCTCATATGGTAGAAGACAAGATGCATGCCCGTTCAATTGGTCCGTACAGTCTGATCACTCAACAACCACTTGGAGGAAAATCTCAATCAGGAGGTCAACGATTCGGAGAAATGGAAGTGTGGGCACTCGAAGGATATGGAGCAGCATACACCTTGCGAGAAATGCTTACCGTAAAATCAGATGATATTGTTGGACGAACCGAAGCCTTTAACTCGTTAATCAAAGGAGAAAATATTAAAGAGCCAAATATGCCAGCATCATTTAAAGTAATGCTAAATTATCTCCGAGGATTATCAATGGATGTAAAATTGGAAGGGTCGAAGAAGAATTATAATGAAACTTACGAAGAAGTTGCCTAATGCATCCCCATCATATATTTTATGAATACAAATAATAAAGATCATGCAACATTTACACCGGATATCATCTCACTCTCTTTGGCATCGCCAGAGCGAATTCGAGAATGGTCATACGGTGAAGTTCAAAAACCAGAAACAATTAACTATCGAACTGGTCGTTCAGAACGAGGAGGGTTATTTGACGAGAAAGTATTCGGCCCAGAAAAAGATTACGAATGTTATTGTGGAAAATATAAACGCATTCGCTACGCAGGTATTGTGTGTGAAAAATGTGGAGTAGAAGTAACTAAAGCTATCGTACGTCGTGAACGTATGGGGCATATTGAACTTGCTTCACCAGTTGCTCATATTTGGTTCTTACGAGGAATTCCATCACGAATGGCAACCTTGTTAAATATTCCTATTAATCAACTTGAAAAAGTAATTTACTTTGCAGGATATATTGTTACTGAAATCCACCAATCAGAAAAAGATCGAGTATTGAAAGAGCTTGATAACGAATATAAGATTCGTATGAAAACTCTTGAGACTGATACAGAGAAAGATGCATTGAAAGAATTGTTTACGGCAACAAAAAAAGATCTCATTGATTTGGTACCATTACGTATTTTATCAGAGGTTGAATATCACAAATTTTCAATGAAATTTAGTACCGTTTTTGAAGCGGGTATTGGAGCTGAAGCGGTATACACTATTTTCAAATCACTTGATTTACAAGCAATGGTTGCTGATATTGAAAAAATGTTACAAAAAGATCCAGCAACTCGAGAAAAAATGGAGCGTCGATTACATATGATCCGTGCATTGATTGCATCAAATCAGCGTCCAGAATGGATGTTTCTTACTGCGATTCCTGTTATTCCACCAGCCTTGCGACCAATGGTTGCTCTTGAAGGTGGACGTCATGCAACATCAGATGTAAACGATTTGTATCGACGAGTAATCAACCGAAATAATCGTTTGAAAAAATTGAAAGAAATTGGAGCTCCTGATGTTATTTTGCGAAACGAAAAACGAATCTTGCAAGAAGCCGTGGATTCATTAATTGATAACACCATTCGAAAACATTCTGGTTCAGTTGCGATGTCACAAGCGCAGCGACGTCAATTAAAATCACTTGCAGATAGTTTGAAAGGAAAACAAGGAATCTTACGAGCAAATCTTCTTGGAAAACGAGTAGATTATTCAGGACGTTCAGTAATTGTAGTAGGGCCAAGTCTCAAATTGAATCAATGCGGATTGCCAAAATTCATGGCGCTCGAATTATTCCGACCGTTTGTTATTTCTCAAATTTTGAAACGAGAATTGGCATATAACATTCGTGGTGCTGGAAAACTTATTGAAGATGGAGCGCCAGAAGTATGGGAAATTCTCGAAGAAGTGATTCAAGGAAAATATGTGCTCTTGAACCGTGCACCAACATTGCACCGATTGTCTATCCAAGCATTTAATCCGGTATTGATCGAAGGAAAGGCGATTCAAGTTCATCCAATGGTATGTTCCGCATTCAACGCAGACTTTGACGGAGATCAAATGGCGGTTCATGTACCATTGTCAGACGAAGCTCAAATTGAAGCACGTGAATTGATTGCGTCAAATAAAAACTTGCTCAAACCTCAATCAGGAGATCCTGTGATGCAACCAACACAAGATATTGTATTGGGATGCTATTGGGTAACTAAAATCGTTGCAGGAGCAACTGGTGAAGGAAAAATGTTCTCATCACCAAACGAGGCTATTCTTGCATATGATCATGGTATTATTGATGTTCGTGCAAAAATTTATGTTCTTCCAGAAAATTCTAATAAATACGCGATTTTTGGAGGAAAGGTTTTTGAAACAACTGTTGGACGTATTTTATTTAATCAGGTACTTCCTGCAGATTTTGAATTTATTAATACAGAAGCAACCAAAAAAGTTCTCGGACAAATGGTTGATCGTGTAATTAATAAATATGGATTTGATGCAACACCAACACTCCTTGATGCTATTAAAGTATTCGGACAAAAATTCTCTACAAAATCAGGTACAACTATCGGTATTGATGATGCTCTTGTTCCCCAAGAGAAAAAAGAAATTGTCTTAGAGGCTCGAAAATCTGAAGCACAAATTATTGATCAGTTTATGGACGGACTTATCTCTGATGATGAGCGATATAATAAATTGATTGAATTGTGGGAAGGGGTTACTCGTAAAATTGAAAAAGCTATTGAGAAAAATCTTACAGATTCTGAATCTATTCATGATCAAATTGTCTCTGGAGCTCGAGGAAATACTGCCCAATTACGACAAATGGCCGGAATGAAAGGAGTTATCGTAAACACCGCGGGACGACCACTCGAATTCCCAATTGTTTCTTCATACAAAGAAGGGCTTTCTCCTATTGAATATTTCATTACAAACCACGGTTCACGAAAAGGGTTGACCGACACAGCACTTAACACAGCACTTGCAGGATATTTGACTCGACGATTAGTAATTGTAGGACAAGATGTAGTAATTCTCGAAAATGACTGTGGTACTAAAAAAGGTCTTGTCGTGCGTCCAGAAAATATTGACGGTATGATTCGTCCAATTTCTAAAAATATTTCAGGACGGGTGCTTGCCGAAAATGTAAAAGATAGTAATGGAAAAATATTGTTTAAACGAGATCATTTTGTAACTAAAGAAGATGCAAAAATTATTGATGAGTCAGGAGTAACAGAAGTAGTAGTTCGTTCACCGCTTACCTGTGAGACACTTCATGGACTTTGCCAACAATGTTATGGATTAGATCTCGGACGCAATGCTATGGTAAAACTCGGAGAAGCTGTAGGAATCGTTGCTGCTCAGGCAATTGGAGAACCGGGAACACAGTTGACGCTTCGAACCATGCATGCCGGAGGGGTAAAAGGACATGATATTACCGCCGGACTTCCTCGAGTAGATCAATTATTTGAATCTCGATCTATTAAAATCCCAGCAGTTATTTCTGAAACAGATGGAGATGTTATTGAGATAAAAAATGACGGCGTTCAAAAAACAATTGTGGTTCTTTCATCAAGCGCAAAAAATGATGCAGATAAATCAAGAGAGTATATAGTTGACCCACGACGAACAATATCTGTAAAAGTAGGACAGTCTGTAAAAAAAGGAGAATTAATGACAGATGGTGCTGCAAATCCTCAAGACCTCTTTGCTATTGCTGGATTCGATCGAGTGCAAGAATACATTATTGCAGAAATTAACAAGGTGTATGAATTACACAGTGCACCTATTGCACGTAAACACTTGGAAATTATTATTCGACAAATGTTTAGTCGTATTCAAATCAAGAAGCCAAATGATACGAATTTCACAACAGGACAAATTGTTGAAAAAGGTGAATTCATTAAACAAAATCGTTTGTGTGAAGCATCTGGGAAATTACCAGCAGAAGGTATTCAGTTACTAAAAGGAATTGGAGAGGTTTCTCTTACTGCAAAATCATGGATGTCAGCTGCGGCGTTCGAACGTGTTACTCGAGTATTGGTAAATAATGCTGTAGAAGCAGGTCATGATGAATTGCGAGGATTGATGGAAAATGTGATGGTAGGAAACCTTGTTCCAGCAGGAACTGGATTCTCTGATGAATTCGTACCTACGTTGAAAGTATTACAAGATCAACAACAAGAACAGTAATATATATACACATGAATCGAAACACTGTTGAAACAATTAAACAGAAATTATCGATTGAATCGGTAGTCGGTTCATATATTAAGCTCGAAAAATCGGGAAAGAATTTTCGTGCATGCTGTCCTTTTCATAATGAAAAAACACCAAGTTTTCAGGTAACTCCAGATTTAGGAATTTACTATTGCTTTGGATGTCAAAAAGGCGGAGACATTTTCAATTTTGTCCAAGAAATGGAAGGATTAGAATTTGTTGACGCGTTGAAACAACTCGCAGAAAAAGCGGGTGTTTCGCTTGAAGAATATACTCATCAGACAAACAAACCAAGCCGAATAAACACATTACGAGAGATTATGGAGCAAGCAACAAAGTTTTATGAAATTGGGTTGCGTACTCATAAGCCAGTAGTAGATTATTTATTAGGACGTGCCATGACAAAAGAAACCATGGTTGCATTTCGTATTGGATATGCGGAATCAGGATGGTCGCATCTATATGAGTATCTTAAGCGAAAAAAATATTCAGATGAGGATATTCTCGCAACAGGTTTATGTTTAAAAGGATCAAAGCCAGGTCTCTATGATCGATTCCGTGAGCGCATCATGTTTCCAATTACTGATAGTCAAGGACGAGTCATTGCCTTTACGGGTCGCGTTATGCCAGGTACCGAAGAGTCTCTTCGGCCGGTTGGAAAATATATCAACTCACCAGAAACAGATCTTTATCATAAATCAAATGTTTTGTTTGGTTTTGATAAAGCAAAAACAGCGATTCACGCAAATGGATTTGTTATTGTTGTAGAAGGTCAAATGGATTGTATTATGAGTCACCAAGCAGGCATTACTCATGTAGTTGCATTATCAGGAACTGCTAGTACTGATGCTCAGATGAAACAACTTAAGCGTTTTACCGATAATATTGCTATTTGTTTAGATGCTGATAACGCAGGTCTTGCTGCCGCTCAAAAAACAGCAATGATTGCATATCAAAATGACATGCACGTGCTCATTATTGATATATCATCAGGAAAAGATCCTGCTGATGCGGTTGCAGAAAATCCAGATCTTTGGAAGCAGATGGTGCTTCAGCGTAAAGATGTTATTACTTTCAGATTAGAAAAAATGAAAGAACGAAATGAAATGAATCAAAAAACAATAATTGCAGAAAAAGAACTTTTTCCAATTCTTTCATTTATTCATTCACAAATAACTATTGATGATAAATTACAAGAAATTGCACACGCATTTGGTTCGAGCTCTATTGATCCTATTCGTAAAGAGTTTGAAAAATTCTTGAAAAATAAATCATCGGAACTTAACCCTCAAAAACAACTATCTGTATCTTTGAAAACAGAGGATCGTCCTCTTGAAAAACAGATTATGATAATGAATCAACTTTTCTCGGGTGCCTTGGATATGTCTGATTCTGACACAATTGCCATTATTTCAGAATGGGATCAACAATTGGGATCATTTGTTGAGAATAAAACATCGTATGAGTTATTACAAAAAAATCTCATAACTCGATATGAGATGCAAATGATTGACGATGAGCGAGAAAAGCTCAGTCGTCAACTAATGGAGCACCCAGATGATGTTGAGATTTTAAAAAAAATTCACGAAATCTCTCGTCGTAAAGATTCTCTTGTGCATCAACTTACCAGTCGCTAATCATCATTACATTATATGGCAAAAAAAACTCTCAAAAAAACACCTGCTAAAAAGCCTGTAAAAAAAACAATAAAGAAAACTGTTCTTAAAAAAGCAATAAAGAAAGTAGTTAAAAAAACACCTGCTAAAAAGCCTGTAAAAAAGGCGGTAGTAAAAAAGAAACCATCCTCAAAAAAACAGCTTCTTCCTGCAAAAGGTCTTACAAAAGAACAAATTGATGAGCGAGTACAACAGCTCATTGATAAAGGAAAAAAAAGACGTTTTTTAACCTACGATGAACTTCTTAAGGCGTTTCCAGATATCGAAGAGGATGTAATGTTTTTAGATGATTTGTATAAAAAATTTGGTGACGCTGGTATTGATATTATTGAAACAGGGGGACTCCTTGCTGTTGAAACTGGTCCAGATCCAGAATTAGCTGGACGTCGATATGATCGTGCATCAGCATCAAACGATTCAGTACAAATGTACTTAAAAGAGATTGGGAAATATCCACTGATTCGTGCTGCAGAAGAACGAGACCTTGCTCAGAAAATTCTTGCAGGGGATGATGAGGCGCGAAATCTCCTTGCACAAGCAAACTTGCGACTTGTGGTTTCTATTGCAAAAAAATATGCAACACGATCTGCAGATCTCACACTGCTTGATTTGATTCAAGAGGGGAATATTGGACTCTATAAAGCAGTTGAAAAGTTTGATTGGACTAAAGGATTTAAATTTTCAACGTATGCTACATGGTGGATTCGTCAATCAATCACTCGAGCATTAGCAGATCAGTCTCGAACTATTCGTATTCCAGTACACATGGTTGAAACGATTTCCAAATATAAACAGGTAACTCGTCGTTTGGAACAAGATCTCGGGCGAACCCCACTTCCAGAAGAAATTGCAACTGAGATGGGAATCGAAGTAGATAAGATTTATATGATTAATAAAATTAATCAATCAACAAAATCTCTTGAAGAATCAATTGGTGGATCTGATGATGATAAATCAACACTCTCAGAATTCGTAGCAGATGATAAAATTATGTCACCTGATCGTGAAGCATCAAAAAGAATTCTCCAAGATCAATTCAAAGAAATTCTCAACGATCTTTCTCCAAAGGAACAGAAAATTGTAGAAATGCGATACGGGCTTCTTGATGGAATTAATCATACTTTGGAAGAGGTAGGAAAAGAGTTCGGAGTAACTCGCGAACGTATTCGACAAATTGAGGCTAAAGTACATGATAAAATCAGAGGAAATGACAAAATCATGAAATTGAGGGATTATTAAATATATAACATAAAAAACTACCTTTTGGTAGTTTTTTATGTTATAATAGACCAATATATGTTTGAAAGTATTAAACAAATTATGCTATACGGAGCATTGTTTGGCGGCTTGTATTTCCAAGTGTTTTTACTCGTTTCTTATTTTTTTTGGGACGGAAAGACAGAATTTGGAGAAGATGATATTCCAGCAACTGATCCTTATATGCCATCAGTAGCTATTTTAGTTCCTTGTTGGAATGAAGAAAAAACTGTGGTAAAAACAGTGAATTCATTATTGTCACTTAATTATCCTCGTGAAAAATTACGTATTGTAGTCATTGATGACGGATCAACTGATACTACTTGGCAAGTTGTACAACAGTTTATTGGAAATGAATCAGTGGTTCTTTTGAAAAAAGAAAACGAAGGAAGTAAGTTCGCAGCTCTAAATTTTGGATTGGCTCACATACGTGCACATATGCCAACAATTGGTATTATCGGGTGTCTCGATGCAGACTCAGGAGTTCATCCAGAGGCGCTCCATGCATCACTTCTTGAATTTACTAAGCCAGGAGTTATGGCAGTAGTACCTTCGATGGTCATTGATCATCCAGAAACATTTTTTCAATGGATGCAAAAGGTAGAATATGAATTAGCAACATATGCCAAACAAGCTTTTTCACGACTTAACGCTCTCTATATTGCTCCAGGGCCATTTACATTATTTAAACGAGAGGTATTTGATGTATTAGGTAATTATCACGAAGCTCATCACGTAGAAGATATGGAACTTGCTCTGCGTATGCAAATAAAAGGAATGCGACTATCTCATGCTATTGATTCATTGGTATATACTCGAGGACCTCGAACTTGGCGAGCTTTGTTAAAACAACGAGTACGATGGACCTATGGTTTCATCATGAATGTTTGGGATTATCGATGGATTTTCTTTAAAGATAATCTCGGACATGTTGCAGTAACTATTCCTATTTTATTTGCAATGTTAATTATTGCAGTTCTTTTAATTCCTATTATGATTCTGGGTCTTGTTACTCCAGTAGTTCATCTCGCAGAGCGATTTGTAGTAACACAGCAGATTACAGGAAAAATTAATTTAGATCTCTTTTATTTAAATACGAGCGCTTATACTATTCTAGGAATTATTACGATATTGTTTCTCATTGGAACATTAGCTATGGGGCGTAAAAAATTACTTAAACAAAATTTCTGGACTCTTGATTTATTAACCCTTATTGTATATCCTTTTTTCTCAGCATGGTGGACAGGACAATCAGCGTACAATGCATTACGAGGAAAGAAAAAAGCATGGCGATAATTTAAACATTTATGAATACACAACAACCTATACAACGAAAAATTGATTGGGCACGATATATACTTGCCTTATTTATTACAGCAACTATCTTTGTCAGTATTTTTTATATCAGTGATAGCGCTAACAAAAAACGAGTAGATGAAATGCGGTCAATCCAAGATAAACTCTCTATTGATTTGTTATCATCAGAAACACAATTTGCACTATTAAATCAGGCTGATTGTACTCAAGACGGAAATTCTATTCTTGCTCCAGAAATTGGGCAATTAGGAGATAGGTTGTCATTTATGGAGAGTCAATTAGGTACCGATAATGAAGAAGTGGTTGGACTTAAAAAATATTATTCACTACTTCAAATCAAGGATTACATGCTTGTTTCAGCACTTGCTGAAAAATGTCATACAAAACCAATTACTGTAATTTATTTCTATGCTAATAACTGTGAAGATTGTACAAAACAGGGGTATGTACTTACAGCACTTCGTGAAAAATACCCACTACTTCGAGTGTATGCATTTGATGCCAATCTTGATTTATCAGCAATCAAAACATTGCAAACAATCACTAATGCGCCTGCATCAGTACCAAGTTTGATTATTAACGGTAAAGCATCAGAAGGATTTCAGTCAATTGAATCAATTGAAAAAGCGGTTCCTGCACTTGCTAAAATGCTTACAGAACAAGAAGTTTTAAAAAAGAAAGCTCAACAAAAAACCACCGAATAGGGTGGTTTTTTGTTTTTTGGGAGCCGCTTCCCAGATTCGAACTGGGGACCTTCACTTTACAAAAGTGTTGCTCTACCAACTGAGCTAAAGCGGCATGGTTAGAATGTTCTCACTATTGCGAGTGAAGACATCCTAACATAATGATTATTCCTTTTCAAGAGGGGGTAAATCAGTCTTTATTTGTGGAATGTTATTATGTCGCACCTTGTTCCAAAATTCTGATGGATGTTTTTTACCTTCAGTAGAATGATCGTATAAAAATTCACGAATTTTTTTCTTAACCATTTGCTTTACGGTAATTTTTTGAGCTAATTTTCTATAGACAGCAATAAGCCATATAAGAATTTTTTTCAAAAAATAACGTGCGTGTTTTTGAAAATATGAAGTAATTCCAGATTGAAAATATTCAGGATGAAATTGAAACCATTCAGTTCCATGAGCAATAGGATTCTCTAGATAACGAATACTTGCTGATGAAATCCATAATATTCCAACAATACCTATAATTCCAACGACAATACAAATAATAAATATCATGTTTACACAGTATATCGTACAAATTGATCAATTTCAACGCGCTCACCTGTTTTTTGAACCAATGAATCAATTACTTGTTTAATGGTAAGTTCAGGGTTCATGATAAAAGGTTGTTCAAGAAGCGCTATTAATGATTCTGGCTCCATTGCTCCGATATGCATAGCAATTTGGTTTGCAGCAGAGACGAATTCTTCGTTTTGTGCTACGAAATCAGTTTCGCAGTTCATGGTAAGCAATACTCCCATTTTTTTATTACTGTGAATATAACTTGCCACAATTCCTCCTCCTAGTTCTCGGTCAGCCTTTTTTTCTGCTTGTGCAGCTGCAATCGCTTGCAAAGCGACACGTGCTTGTTCCATATTTCCACCAGCTTCTTCTAATGCTTTTTTACACTGCATTACTGAAATACCTGTTTCTTCGCGCAATGACTTGATCATGTCGGCTGTAATTTCCATATTTTTTAAAAAGATTAAAGACTTAATAAGTGATTATTTATTTCCTTTATAAGCATTTACCAATCGATTCAAGAAGAATTCAATTGATTTTTTACTTGCATCGTTTCCTACGATAGGGTAGGCAACTGTTTTAAGGTTACAATCGGTATTACAGATAGCAATTACAGGAATACCCATTTTATTTGCTTCTGTAATAGCAATAGATTCCTCTTTTGCATCAACAACAATCAAAGCACTTGGGAGACCTTTCATAGTAGTAAGACCTCCAAATCGTCGATTCAATTTTTCAATTTTACGTTCCAAGAGTAGTTTTTCTTTCTTGGTTTTTGTAATAGTATCAAGCTCATTTTTTTCTTGCTTATCAGAAAGATCTTCAAATAAACTAATTCGTGATTTGATTTGTTTTTCGTTAGTCAATGTTCCTCCGATCCATCGGATTTCAACATAGGGCATACCTAGTTTTTCAGCATAAGATTTTACAGCTCCTGTAGCTTCTGGTTTTGTTCCTACAAAGAGAACTTGTTTTCCAGCAGCTCCTAATGTTGCGAGGATTTCTTCCGCAGTTGCGAGAGATGCTACAGTTTTTTCCAAATCGATAATATCGGTTCGGTTTTTAGTTCCATAGAGGAAAGGTTTAGTAGTAGGGTGTCGGCGGGTACGAGTATATCCGTAATGCGCACCAACAGAAAACATGTCTTTGACAAGTTGTTCCATAATTTTTTTACGACAGATTTGCACAAGGGGTGGGTAATAATAATACCCCTCGTTGGCACGGGTGACGCCCGTGGAAAACATTTATTTATAAGGCTTGGATAGCCAAGTACCGTTCTCAATAAGATGTTTTCTACAATCTGCTTACGAGAGGGACTATAACATAAACAAAGAGATTTGACGAGACTTGACTATATCTATATTTAATGATATTATAATATCGAAACAAAATTAAAATCTCAAAAAATGCGAAAAAAAATACCGAAATTGCCAAAGTGTATACAAGAGATACGTAGTAAGTATCCAGATGGGGTTTTTACCAAGAAGAATTTCTTGAATAAGATAAAACCAGGTACATCGTTCTATCATGTAGGAAGTAATTATGGTGAAGGTCCGACTGAGCCAAGAAAGGTTTTCTTTAATGACAGAGACAAAATTAATCTAACAGATATTGTTTTTGGTTACAAAGGAGTTTTTCTTTCTCAGCAAGAAGCATGGTCTTATTATCGTGATATACTAGAACGATCATTGACAGATACTGAATTTAAAACTTTTTTAAGAAAACAAAAAGATGAAGGTAATACCCAATTGAATACTTTAATTATTGCTGATTAGGTAATAATCACAATAAAATAAAAACACTGACATTATTTATTAATAAGAAACAATGTCAGTTTTTTTCTTGCAAAAAAGGTTCTGAAAAGCTAGTATAGCTCTATGCGACAATCTCAATTATTTACAAAAACTCGAAAAGAAGCTCCAGCAGATGAGGTTTCAAAAAATGCACAATTGTTAATCAAGGGTGGTTTTATTCATAAAGAAATGGCAGGTATCTACGATGTTTTACCTCTAGGTCTTCGTGTTATCCAAAAAATTTCACAAATTATTCGAGAAGAAATGAATAGTGTTGGTGGTTGTGAAATGCAATCAACAGCACTTCAGAACAAAGAAGTTTGGGAAAAAACAAGATGGGATGATGCTATTGTTGATAATTGGTTTAAAACAGAATTAAAAGGTGGTGCAGAACTAGGGCTTGCATTTACTCACGAAGAACCTATGACTGCAATGATGAAACAGTTTATTCATTCATATAAAGATCTTCCTGCGTATCCTTACGATATTCGAACAGTTTTTCGAAATGAGCTTCGTGCAAAATCAGGAATTATTCGAGGGCGTGAATTTTTTTGGAAAGCACTTTATTCATTTTCAAAAGATCAATCAGAGCACGATTTGTTTTATAACAAGATGACAAATGCTTACAAAAACATATTTGCACGAATAGGTCTTGAAAATAAAACCTATTTCACATTTGCATCAGGAGGAACTTTTTCTAAATACTCTCATGAGTTTCAAACTATCTGTGAAGCGGGAGAAGATTTGATCTATGTAAGTAAAGAAAAAAATATTGCAATCAATAAAGAGGTTTATACTGATGAAGTGCTTGCTGATCTTGGATTATCAAAAGATGAGCTCGTAGAAGAAAAAGCTGTTGAGGTGGGAAATATTTTCTCACTCGGTCATAAATTTTCTGAACCGCTTGGGCTTACTTATATGGATTCAGAAGGGAAGCCTCAATTAGTATATATGGGTTCATATGGAATTGGGATTACGCGCCTTATGGGAGTTATTACAGAAATCTTTTCTGATGATAAAGGAATTATTTGGCCAGAAACAATTGCGCCATTCAAAGTTCACTTGATTCAATTAGGTTCTGTTGCTGATAAAGCCACCGCACTCTATGAAAAACTTACAGCACAGGGAATCGAAGTTCTCCTCGATGATCGAGATAGTTCTGCAGGTGCTAAATTTGCGGATGCAGATCTCATCGGAATTCCGTATCGAGTAGTTATTTCTGATAAGTCACTTGAAAAAGGAGGTTTGGAGTTTAAAAAAAGAAATGAATCTGATAGTAAAATTATTACTGAAGCAGAATTATTTGAAATGGTTATTAAATAAAAATGCGCATCCTTTAATAAGGTTGCGCATTTTGTGAGAATTACTTCATAGTAAAAGCAGTTCTCGCAAATGAAATGTATTTTTCAGAATACTGGCCGGAATCATTATGAATGATTTCTAAAAGTTTTTCATTGGGGATGCTTTTCCCAAAATGAACTACTAATAATTCAAAGATAAGCATTTCAGTTTCTTTGGTTCCAGAAAGTCTTTGAAAGTCATACATTTTTTCAAGCTTGTTTTGAGCAATGTCAGAAGCGGTTTTTTTAAGAATTTCTTTTACAGAATTTAGAATTTGTTGATTTACATAATTATAAAATGCAGTATCGCACAATTTTTCTTTCATCCGTTTTTCTCGTAATAATTGCGCAAGAGTTTCTAGTGAGGGAATTTCTATAGGCAGCTCTTTTAAAAAACCTTCTAATAGCATAGGGAAAAAGGAAGCTTTTTTCATGTAGATAGTTTTTGGTTCTATATTATAATAGCATTATAAATTATAAATGTCAAGGTTCTTCCACAAAAACGTCTAACATGGTACACTCCGCACATCTATGTTCGAAGACTTGTACAATAAATTTTCTAATGATATCGGGATTGATTTAGGAACAGCTAACACTTTGGTATATTTGCGAGGGTCTGGAATTATCATCAACGAACCGTCTATTGTTGCACTCAACACAAAAACAGGACGTATTGTAGCGGTGGGTACTGCTGCTAAAGAAATGCTTGGACGAACGCCTACTCATATTAAAGCAATTCATCCTGTCGTAGATGGAGTTATTTCAGATTTTGAAGTAACCGAAGAAATGTTGTCGTATTTAATTACTAAGGCCGAAAAAATTTCTCCGAAATTTTTTCGGCCGCGTGTTGTCGTAGGTGTTCCTTCTGGAATTACCAACGTAGAACATTTGGCGGTTTATGATGCGGCAAAATCTGCAGGAGCTCGAGAGGTATATATCATCGAAGAACCCATGGCTGCGGCAATAGGTATTCGATTACCTGTTAAAGAACCTGTTGGTTCTATGATTATTGATATTGGTGGAGGAACTACCGATATTGCGGTTATCTCATTATCGGGTGTTGTACAGGCGAAATCATTAAAACTTGCAGGAGATACAATGAACCAAGACATCATCAATTACTTGCGCAATGAATTTAAATTATTAGTAGGTGAAAAAACATCAGAAGAGATCAAGTTGGTGTTAGGCTCTGCTCAGGTAGGTGAAAAACTTGAAACAAAAGTAAAAGGGCGCGATCTTATTACAGGTCTCCCTCGAGAAATTTTAGTAACAGATAGTGATATTCGTCATGCAATTGGAGCATCAATTGCTCAGATTGTTGATGCTATTCGTGAAGTTTTAGAAACTACTCCACCAGAAATTGTTTCAGATGTTATGAATCGGGGGATGTATATCGCCGGAGGTGGTGCACTTATCCGAGGATTAGATAAAATGATATTTGATGCGTTCAAAATTCCCGTTTATACCGCAGATGATCCACTTTCTGCAGTTGCGCGTGGGTGCGGTATTGTTTTAGAAGACATTGAAAAATTTAAAGAAGTTCTTGTTGCTCCTCATGACATCTTACCACTTCGATAATAAAGAAAATAAACAGAAAATATCTCGCAAAAGAATTGCGAGTATTGGTGTTGGATTAATTGGTACCATCGGAATATTGGTGTTTATTATAGCGCCATTCATGAGAACTGTTTTTCAAGGTCCAGCGTGGCTTGCTCATACTTTGGATATTGCAGCCGTGAATACGGTAACAATGATGACTCCAAAATCAATTTTGATTAAAGAAAATAAAAAACTTAATGATACTATTGCGAGCAATAGTACGACTCTGATAGAAAATGAAACACTTCGTCAAGAAAATGATGCATTACGAAAAGAATTATCCTATATTAAAAAAACAGATGAAAGCATTCTTGCGGAAATAATAGCAAAACCAAATCGGTCTCTTTATAATAGTTTGATTATTAATCGAGGAAGTGATGATGGGGTTGCTGTAGGACAGCGTGTTACAAGTCAAGGAATTATTGGATTAGGAGAAATTGCCGCGGTATCAAAAAATACTGCAACCGTAGTATTATATTCAGGTCCTCAATTCAGTGGAGATTTAGTAATTAAAAACGAGAAAAACATTTTTGTTCCTGCAATGGGAAAAGGGTCCGGAAATTTTGAGATCCATATTCCTCGAGAGATTACAATTGTCGATGGAGATTTGTTAGCACTTCCAGAATATCAGAATATGATTGTAGGAGTTGTAAAATCAGTAATCTTTGATCCTCGGGATCCATTTCAAACCGTGTTGGCACGTACTCCGGTGAATGTACAAGAATTACGTTTTGTGGAGATTATTAAATAATATTCATACTATGAAAATCATTTTTTTAAATACGTGGGGTGGGCGAGTTGCAGAACCTTTAAAACATTTTTTTGAAACATATCAGGATGTGGATGTATTTTGTTTGCAAGAGGTTTGGTCAGATGCGCCAAGAGAAAAAATAGATCATCATGATGAAATGAATAATATGTTTTCACAAGTTGGGGATATTTTGAGAAATTATGAAAAAATATTTGCACCAGAAGATGAAAATGGTGATTATGGGCTTGCGATCTATTATAAAAAATCATTATCACTAATAGGTTTCGGAGATATTATGATTCATGATAAGGAAGAATATTTTCCAGTTCTTGATATTACTTCTCCTAAAAGAAATCTACAATATCTCACCCTGCAAATAGAAGATCAACAAAAAGTTTCAATTCTCAATTTACATGGATTATGGAACGGTCAAGGAAAAGATGATACTGAAGATCGCTTGAAGCAATCAGAAAATATTATTTCATTTTTAAAAACATTAAATCATCCATTTGTATTAGGTGGTGATTTTAATTTATCACCAAATACACAAAGTTTAAAAATGATTGAAGATTTTGGACTTACAAATTTGATTAAGGAATATGGTGTTACGAATACACGAACATCGTATTACACGAAAGAAAATAAATTTGCAGATTACGTATTTGTTTCAAAAGGTATTCAAGTAGAAGATTTTAAGGTACTCCCAGACGAGGTTTCTGATCACGCACCATTGTATGTTAAAATAAATGCATAGTTCATTCAAAAAAGATGCATAAATGCGTCTTTTTTGGTATAGTCAGAAAATCATGCAGCCATTTGAATTTAAAATAATTAAAAAACTTGATGGAACTCTTGCGCGCGTTGGAGAAATTCATACTCCTCATGGGGTGATTTTGACTCCATCATTTGTGACTGTAGGAACCAAGGCAACGGTAAAGGCATTAACTCCTGAACAAATCAAAGATCTGGGTGCACAGGTAGTACTTGCAAACACTTATCATCTTTATTTAGAACCCGGAGACAAAATTGTTGCAAAGCATGGAGGGTTTCCCAAAATGATGAATTGGCACGGACCGACCATGACCGACAGTGGTGGGTTTCAGGTGTTTTCACTTGGAACAGCATTTGATCAAAAAGTTGGAAAACTTGCAAGTGTGGAACAGATAACAGATGCTACCCCTTTTGAGATTTCAGAAAAAGCACTCGCAAAAATTGATGAAGATGGTGTAACATTCAAATCGTATAAAGATGGATCTGAACATCGCTTTACTCCAGAGCGATCTATGGAAATCCAATGGAATCTCGGTGCTGATATTATTTTTGCATTTGATGAATGTACGTCACCAATTGCACCTCTTGAATATCAAAAGCAAGCAATGGATCGCACGCATCGATGGGCACTACGCAGTCTCGTTGCGCATAATGAATTTGATCAAGAAAAGAAACAGGCATTGTTTGGTGTGGTTCAAGGAGGACGTTTTGAGGATTTACGCAAGGAGTCAGCAAAAATTCTTGCAGAAATGGTGACCGAACACGGAGACCAATTTGATGGGTTTGGAATTGGGGGATCGTTTGAAAAAGATGATTTGGGAACAGCTGTGAAATGGGTGAATGAAATTCTTCCAGAACATAAACCGAGACATTTGTTGGGGATTGGGGAACCGATAGATTTTTTCCTTGGAGTAGAAAATGGATGCGATACATTTGATTGTGTTGCACCGACACGAATTGCTCGTAATGGATCATTGTATACTAAACAGGGACGTATCAATATGATGAACGCAGAACATAAAGAATCAATAATTCCCATAGAATCTGATTGTGATTGTTATACTTGTAAAAATTATACGCGGTCATATCTCGCACATCTGTTTCGTTCTCAAGAAATGCTTGCAGGAACATTGGCATCAATTCATAACCTCTATTTTATCAATAAGCTCGTAGCAGATATTCGCAATTCGTTATTAGATGACACATTTTATCAACTCAAAGAAAATTTTTTGAAAGAATATTATAAAAATAACAAGTAAGCCAAAAGCTTGCTTTTTATTTTAAATATGTTATGGTAAAGAAAATAAAAATAAAAAACTACGACCTATGCAGCCTATTCAAATTACACAAGAAACATCTCTTAAGGAATTACGAAAATTTTTAAAAGAGCGTAAAAAAATAAACGCCAAAGATTTTGGCATCGCTGTATTAATGAACAGTATTGAAGAAATTAATCATGAGCCATGGCAGGTAATTGTTGCTGTAACAAAAACTGATATCGTATTGATTTCAACAAATAAATACAATCAGGGGCAGCGATATCAAACTGATCCAAATAGAGCGAAATTTCAATCGACAATATCATTTGAAACATTTAAAAAAGCTCTGGTTTGTGAACAACTCACTAAAAAAGCCGCATAGAACTACGAGTGTTCTGGGTTAAAGAAAAGCCACCGGAAACCCCATGGCTTTTTTACTTGGAAAAACACTTGACATTCCTTGTGAATTTGCTAGGATAGACGTTGTCACTTTCCAAAAGAAGACAGATGTGGTCAAGTTTAGAAATCCACATAATTTGGTGCAAGAAATCCTTGCATTTTATTATGTATTTTGCTAGAATCACTCTCGTCTCACAGTTTTTCGAAAACGAGACAGATTCATTGTCAACTGAATTTTCGAAACAAAAGATTGTACGTTCTTTTGTTTCGTTCTATGCATACAAGGTAAGATTAATTCTTGCCCGTATATTTTTTAGTAGAGTTTGATCCTAGCTCAGGATGAACGCTGGCGGCGTGGATAA
>CAZJXT010000001.1:0-48204 GCA_964550225.1 uncultured Candidatus Saccharibacteria bacterium | reverse complement strand
GTGGGCGTATTGCAACCAAAAAAGCGTATGAGCATTTAGGTTTTGACTTCCCAGAGAATAGACAAAATATATTGATATGAAAATACTCGGCATAGATCCAGGTTATGAACGCCTCGGGGTTGCTATAATTGAAAAACCATCACAGGGCAAGGAGGTTGTGATTTTTTCTGACTGCATCAAAACCAGTTCAAAATCTAAAATGCAGGATCGGCTTTTTGAAATAGGTCAAGCACTTTCTCATGTGATAAAAAAATATCAACCAGATGCGGTTGCAATAGAAGAGCTCTATTTCGCAAAAAATACCAAGACTGCTATGATAGTTGCCGAAGCTCGTGGAGTTATACAGTATATATGTAAAGAATGTGGACTCGATATTTTTGAATATCATCCAAATCAAATCAAAATTGCAATTACAGGTGATGGTCGTGCAGATAAAACCAGTATTGCATTTATGATTCCGAAACTTGTCGCGTTCGATACTCGTGAAAAAATAGATGATGAAATTGATGCAATAGCTGTCGGACTGACCCATATTGCGCATACGAAAAATACTTATCCACAGATTTCTTAAAAAAAGAAACATGTGACTTGCATAGAATCTTATATTTTGTTACAAATATGTCGTTATAAGAACAATTGTTGATTAATATACTAAATTTTACACTATGTATAATGACGATGTGGATTTTGGAGGAGCAGATATTTTAGATCCAAAAAAGAAAGGTCTTCATGATGACGAATTATTACTCGACGATGAAGATTTTGAAGATCCTGATTTTCTAGGACTTGCTGAAGATGATGATATTTTCAGTAATGTAGGATTCGGATCAGAAGAAGAAGATTTTTAATATAAAAACCGCTGACGAGCGGTTTTTATATTTACACAACAATCTTTATAAACTTTTTCTTTCCAATTTTTACAATAATAGTTTCTGTGATCATTATTTTTTCATCAGTAATTTTTTCTTCACCTTGCTGCGTCATAATTTTAATACCTCCTTCTTTTACCAATCTTCGAAAATCTGATTTTGACTCAACAGAACCCGCATCATTTAACACATCCATTAATAATGCATTCACTATAGCTGTAACCTCTGGAATTGTTTCAGGGACTCCTCCATCTGAAAATGTTTTTTCCCAATTCGCTTGAGCTGTTTCTGCCTCAACATCGTTGTGGTAGATTGAAATAATTTCTCGAGCTAAACGTTTTTTGTACTGCATCGGATTTTCTCCGTTTTGCATCGCAATATTCATTTCAAGGATTTCTTCATCGGGTACGTAGGTACAATCAACAAATAGTTGGTGAATGTTTTCGTCAGGCTGTGCCATAATTCCTCCAAACATTTTATCTGCATCCCAATCAAGAAATACTCCTGTGTTTAATGATTTCGACATCATCTTCTCTCCTGTTTTTGGATTTTCGAGAAGTGGTGTAATGAATACAATTTTTTCCTTGTCGTTAATTCTTTTTTGGAGATGTCGTCCTGCTAGTGCGTTGAACTTCTGATCATTACCACACACCTCAATATCAACATCCATTACTACAGAATCATATCCTTGCATCAGTGGATAGAAGAATTCGTGAAGATGGATCGGCTTTCCTTCTGTCATTCTTTTTTCAAACATATCACGTTCCAGCATCTGCTGAACCGTAAAGTGTGATGCAATGTCAATAACTTGTTCAAAATTAAGTTTTGAAAGCCATTCATGATTGTACAAAATTTTTACAGGGTTTTCTGTGTCATCAAAATTAATTACAGGGCGAACTTGTTCAAGCCATGTTTTAGTATTCTCTACAACTTGTTCCCGCGTAAGAGGTACGCGTGCGGCTGACTTATCAGTTGGGTCTCCAATGCGTGACGTAAAATCACCGATAAGAAAAATTACTTCATGTCCAAGTTTTCGAAATTTTTCAAGCAACATATAATTTGTTGCGTGACCTAAATGAAGTGATGATCCTGTAGCATCGGTTCCAATATAAATACGGAGTTTTTTTCCAGAAAGCAATTCTTTTTTGAGAAACTCTTTACTTGGTAAAATCTCTTTTACTGAACGAGACAACAAATTGTCTATTAATTTTTCATCGGTGATTACTGTCATATGATGTTACTTTAACACAAAAATGTCTTTTTTATAAGCTCTGTTCTATTATTTCATCCAATGTCTTTTCCTGGCTTAAGTCATGCATTTTAAACCATTTCGCCATAACTGCCACCTGAGTAATATTAATCCTCTCTAGGAAGCCTATGTCGTGCGATATCACTAGCAATGCACCTTCGTATTGATTGATAATATCAACAATCTCAGTAATAGTATCCTGGTCAAGATTGTTCGTTGGTTCATCTAATATTAAAAGATCAATCGGGATAATAGTAAGCATTACAAAAGCAAGTCGCGCCAACATTCCTCCGCTTAGTATTTTTGCCTTCTGATCAACAAGGACTCTATCATCAAATAAAAAATGTGATAGGTGCTGATATGCTCGCTCATGGTCAGTGTTTGAAAAATGCGCCACATTTTCTAAAACACTTTTTTCTTTATCAATTAATCCATAGTGCTGATCCAAATATTCAATTCGCATGCGTTTATTTATTTTTGGTTGCGGATTCAATAAGTAATCTTTTGTACCAAGTATTGCTTTTACTAAAGAACTTTTTCCTGATCCGTTGTTTCCAATAATTGCAATTCGTTTACCTGCTTCTATTGTAAAATTTATTTCTTGTGAAAATATTTTTTTTGCAACAACGAGATCTGCATTATCTATTCGTAAAATAATTCCTTTGTTGTGCGGCGCAAGAATACTCCCTGATACTTTTTTTCTTTTTTTATCTTCTAGTGTCGCGAGAGATTTATCTATTTGTTCTTTTTTCTCATCAAACATTTTTTTATTTTTCGCAGAAACTTTTTCTATTTTTGTTTTTTTATTTGCAATTGCCATTCGTGATTCACTACGATCAAACTTTGCACGATGTGCAGATTTTTCTGATTGAGATTTTCTTTGCTGTTGGTGCTGTATATCATTTTCAAGTTTTCTTTTTTCTTTCAAAGCAACCTTACGTCTTCGTGATTGTGCTTCTTTATTTTTCAAAACCTCATTTTGATATTCTTCATAAGAACCTGTAAATGATCTCATGTGACCACTTTCTACAATCAATAACCTATTTGTGATTTGATTTAAAAACCACGTATCATGACTCACGCAAACAATAACCCCATTAAAGTTGTTCAGGTCTGCAATCAATTTTTTCTTGGCATGAATATCTAAATGGTTTGTTGGCTCATCAAGAAGTAAGATATCAGGATTTTGATCAAGAGCCTCTTGAATGATTTTTTTCGATTGCTCTCCCCCAGAAAGAATTGCCTCGCTATTTGTTTTTAATTGTGAAACATAGACAATTTTTCCTTTTGTATGAAGATTCCCTTCTAAAAAATCTATTTCATGTGCAACACTTTTTAAAAATGTCGTCTTACCAGAACCGTTCGTTCCTATGACCCCAATACGATCTCCTTCTAAAATTCCGAGGTTTATTTTTTCAATTAATGGGTCATGATTTCCTATTGATCCATTATGAATATTTATTAATTCTTTTTTCATAAAAAATAACATGGGCTTTGCCCTTCTTAATTAAAATACTATTAATTTAAGCTACGTTATTTCTCATGGGTATAAAATATATTTATCTCTTGTTAATAAACTTACTCTAGCACAAAACCCGATTTTCTTGTAGAGTAGTTCTATGAAACTTGAAAAACATAAACATTTATTTCATAAACACTCTAAAACAGTAAAACATCACACGAAAACCACATGGGAATGGGTTCGTCATCATGCAACCCTTATTGGGTGGATCAGTCTCACCCTCGGAACATTTCTTCTTGCGATTTTCATCATCTGGATGGCAACACTCAAGGTTCCTACGCTCGACTCTTTTGTCGATCGTAAAGTTTCAAGTTCTACAAAAATTTATGACAAAACCGGACAAATTGTTTTGTACGATGTTCATGAAAACGTAAAACGCACTGTGGTTACCGGCGACATGATTACTCAAGATGTAAAAGATGCCCTCATCGCAACCGAGGATAAAAATTTTTACAATCATCACGGTATCGAACCTAAAGCCATTGTGCGCGCCGTACTATCAAACATTATCCCTGGATTTAGTACCAACACTCAAGGAGGCTCAACGATTACGCAACAACTTGTAAAAAACACTCTCCTCACCCAAGAGCGCAGTATTTCTCGAAAAATTAAAGAGTGGGTATTGGCGATAAAATTGGAACGGATTATGACCAAGGATCAAATCCTGACATCGTATTTAAACGAAGCTCCCTATGGAGGACAAATTTATGGAATTGAGGAGGCAGCACAAACATTCTTTGGAAAAAAGGCGTCTGAATTAGATCTTGCGCAATCGGCATATCTTGCCGCGATTCCTAATGCTCCATCATATTATTCTCCCTATGGAAAAAATCGTCCAAATTTGAACGCGCGTAAAAATCTTGTGTTGAAAAATATGTTGGAACAAGGATATATCACCGACACTGAATATACGAATGCAAAATCAGAAGAAGTGGTGTTCAAGCCTCGAGAAGACACCCATGGAAAAGCGCTTCATTTTATTGAATATGTTCGACAATACTTGGAACAAAAATACGGCGAGGAAAAGGTACTCTCTGGTGGATTAAAAGTAATCACCACTCTTGATTGGGAGCTGCAACAAACTGCAGAACAAGTCATTAAAGAAAACTCTTTGAAAAACGAAAAAGATTACGGCGCAACCAACAGTGCCTTGGTCGCAATTGATCCTAAAACTGGACAGATTTTATCCATGGTTGGTTCACGTGATTATTCTGATACTACTATTGATGGGATGTTTAATATTGCAACTGCGGGGCGACAACCCGGATCATCATTTAAACCTATTGTGTACGCACGAGCTTTTGAAAAAGGATTTGAGCCTGAAACAGTGTTATTCGATACACCTACCCAATTCGGAACAGGATCACAATGTCCTGCTGGATCTACTAAAGACATCTTGCCATGCTATGCACCAAGTAACTATGACGGAAAATTCCTTGGTCCTATTTCGTTGCGAAACGCACTTGCGCAATCACGAAACATTCCTGCAGTAAAATTATTATGGCTTACAGGAATTGCTGATGCGTTACAAACAGGGAAACGTCTCGGTCTTACTACTCTTGATCGTAATGCAGACCGTTATGGATTAACCCTAGTATTAGGAGGTGGTGAAGTCTCACTCCTTGATATGACATCGGTCTATAGCGTCTTTGCAAATGACGGGGTTCGTAATCCACCTGTTGGAATATTACAAGTAACTGATAATTCAGGAGCAATTCTTGAACAATATACTGCAGCACCTGAAACTGTGATGAATTATAATGCGGTACGTAAATTATCAAGTGTTCTTTCTGATAATTCTGCGCGTACTCCACTGTTTGGACCTAATTCATTTTTCTATTTTGGAAATCGTCCTGTTGCTGGAAAAACCGGAACGACGAACAGTAACAAAGACGCTTGGGTATTTGGATATACTCCATCAATTGCCGTTGGGGTATGGTCAGGAAATAACGACAACACTCCTATGAAAAAAGGTTCTGCAATTTCTGGGCCTGCATGGCGAGCATTCATGGACAAGGCACTTGCAAAACTACCTTCCGAATCGTTTCCTGCACCCGACCCTGATCCAAACTATTATACCGGTGCACCGGTATTGCGTGGCGGATGGGCTGGAGGTGAGTCATTTATTGTTGATACTGTTTCTGGAAAACTTGCAACTGATTTGACACCTAATGAAACCAAGAAAGAATATACGATTCCTAATGTGCATTCGATTTTATATTGGATTGATCCGAGTGATCCTAAGGGTGCAAAACCTTTGAGTCCAGGTAAAAATGCACAGTATGTAAACTGGGAAACGTCAGTTCAAAATTGGATTACTACTCATCCGGGAATTATTCCCTATCCACCAGCAAGACCAACGAGTTTTGATAATGTCCATATACTAGAAAATCTTCCTATTGTGGAATTAACTACTCCGACCAATACTGAATCATTATCACTACAAAATCCTGTGAATCTTAATTTAAACCTAACCCTTAAATCACCATTGAAAAAAATTGATTACTATCTCAACGATCAATTTATTGGAACAAGTACGACAAACACTTTTTCATTTATTCCAAGTGATACATCTATGACCTCAGGACCAAATAGTTTAAAAATTATTGTAACTGATCAGGTGTATAATAAGGGGGTTTTAGATACGGTGATTATGGGAGAATAGTTAGTAATCAAATAAAAACAATAAAAACCGCATATGCGGTTTTTATTGTGTATGATTATTAATAATTGTTATAATATCATCTATATTTTTTACAAAATAAATCCAATCTTTTTCCAAAATTTTTTCACTTGTAGCTAATAAGTTCCTACTTGAAATAAATTCTTTCCATTTTGTACCGTTTTCTGTTTCTAAAAAAATAACTGGTTTTATTTTTTCTCCTGAATATTTTGTGAGAAGGTTTTCATGAATAACAATATCAACTTCAAGAGCTGTCCCATCACCACCAATTGGTGCCACGACAACAACATCTCCTGCGGTGACTAATCTTAATCGATCAAAAATATCTTTTGATGGATCTGAAAAATGAGCACCTTCTACTCGAGGCCAATCTTTATCAAATCGTTCTTCAGGGATCCCTAGATTAAACTCTTTTGATAAATTATTTTCTTGAATCGCTTCATGTGCACCATTCGATACGGCTTCCATAATTCCTCCTGCGTATCCTCCATGAATAACACCTCTACCATTTTCTACTAGTTTTTTTGCAAGACTGTGAATCATTTTAAATTCTTGCGAGTTACTATCTACTGTTGATTTTCCGATAATTGAAATTTTTTTCATAATTATTTAGATTAAATTGCTATGGGGAATTTAATTACCTCCCCTGATTTATAATTAATAACCTGCGTATCTTCATAAGACCAATCAAATATTGTTTTGAATTTTTCAGTAATCACTTGAGGAAGTTTTTTACTTCTTCGTTTTAATAATTCTTTTGCACCCTCAATATGATTCTCGTAAAGCTCTACTTGTCCAAACATTCCAATTACTTTTCCTGGTTTATATCCAACTTCTTTACAGAACAACTCAAGAAGAAGTGCATGTTGTGCAAAATCGTTTGGAAGTCCTAAGCATACATCTGCGCTTCTTTGGTAAAAAATTAAATTTAATTCATCACCATGTTTAAGTAATTGAAAGGCAAAAGGACACGGCGGAATAGCCTGTTGATCAATATCTTTTGGATTCCATTGTGAAACAACAAGTCTCTTATTTTCGGGATACTTTTTTAGTTTTTCAATAACCCATTTAATTTGATCAACCCCCCCTGTCCGGTATAGTCACCAATACCTTTATAGTCTGCACCAAAATGTCGCCATTCGAAACCATAGGTTGGACCAAGATCATTTTCATCATCTGATGTTTTGTTAGACCAATGGTCCCAGAAGTGACATCCTCGATCTTGGAGCCACTTTTTATCTGTATATCCTTTGAGATAAAACTCTGTTTCTACACGCATGCTTTTCTGGGGCATTTTACGCAACGTAGACAATGGAAAACCCTCTTTCATATCATGAGTAATTACCGAACCCATTAAACTATAGGCTGATATTTCAGAACGGGTCGGTCTCAAAAATCCACGCTCAAGGCAATCTTTGATTATTTTTTTATATTGTTTATCAAAATTGTTTTTCATAATTATTTTATAAATTGCATTAATAAAGTAAAAGGGATCTTTTCACTACGACTGAGTGAATAGATTTGGGAAAACGAGTGATCTGTTTGGTTTTTAATATCAGCTGAGAGTTCATAAAAATGTTGTAAATGAAATCCTTTTGTTAAGAAAAGATTTATCCACGTACTTGGTTTCGCCTGAAAAGAAGTAATGTTATAACCTGTTTGATTCCAATTAAAACGAACGGTTGGATTTTCTTCGTTATATGATCCCTGAAAAAATATTTTTCCATCAGATTCTCCGACCACTCTCGCTAGATAATGATCCCAACTAAATGTTATTTTCCCACCAGGTTTTAATACGCGATAGATTTCCTGTACGGTAAATTCAATATTTTCTGACCACCCTAACCCATAAATACTGATAACCTCATCAAATGAATTATCTGCAAATGGTAGTTTTTTAGAAATATCACCTTGGATAAAATGAACTAGTTCTGATTGGTATTTTTCTTTTGATTTTTTAATAGCTTCTTCTGATATATCAATACCGACATACTGTTTTGGTTTATTTTTTAAAATATACTCAACGGATTGTCCGTCACCGCAACCTAGTTCTAAGATTGTTTTATTATTAATAGTTATAATCTTTGGGGTTATATCAGAACCAATTGATGTGATACCCCATGCTGGTAGTGCCGAACCCCCTGAAAGATATTTTTGTCCATATAATGAATTCCACGCTTCTTTATTGTTTGTTTTTATATCTTTATTCATATAAATACTTTACAACATATTTCAAGTATTGTACTATTTTTTAGTCATTATTTATAATATTTCTAATATTTGCTTTATTTATAAAGATATTATAGAATATAAATGTGTCTTTTTTTGAGACATCTATGAAATATGGAGAATATTATTAACCTTCTTACAAAATACGGACTATCAGAACGTCATGCGAAAGTGTACCTCTATCTTCTTGAAAAAATGGAGGATACTGTTTTGGAGATATCTCGAGCATTAAACATTCCTAGGACTACTACTTATTCGATACTTAACGAATTAAAACAACAATCGCTTGTTTCTTCGTTTCGAAAAAATAAAACACAATATTGGGTTTCTGAAAGTATTCAACAATTTCCACTTCTTTTAGAACAAAAGAAGGTTGTTTTGGATGAGTTGTTACCTCTTTTGAAACAAGTGGCTCATTTTTCTAAAGAAAAAGATTCATCTGTAAGGCTTTTTACAGGTAAAGAAGGTTTGAAAACGGTTTGGGAGGATATTATTTCTTATCTTGAAACAAACAAGCCTCAATTTGTCTTCGCTATTTCTCACACAGATCTCTATTCGGTACTTCCTAAATATTTCCCTCAATGGATTGAACGACGAAGAAGGTCTCAAGTGTTTGCAAAACTTATTGTACACAATGGACATCAGCACCTACGGTCGGACTCCGGACAAGAAGTACGTGCAATGCCTGAAAAATATCTCTTTACTGGTGACTTAACTATTTATGGAGATAAGGTTGCTTTATTTATATTCAATAAAGAAAAACTGGAATCTATTATTATTGATTCTCCTGTTTTTACTCAGATGATAAAAGGTTTATTTGATTTTACATGGGATTCGCTTGGAGAAAATTCCAAAATATAAAATAAAAACCACTTCTCAGTGGTTTTTATTTATTTACTTACTACTGCCGTAATTCCAAACGATATTAAAAATTGCTTTTAAAACATCATAAATCATTTGATCCTCAATAATTACAGCAATTGGTTGTAATGTATCAAATTTTACAATTGATATTTTATTGTTATCAAATAGTGTTATTTCTCCAGGAAAATTAAATAAGTCTTCTTTAATATAGTGAAATTCTGGCCATATTTTTTTATTAATTCCTAAAAACATATCTTCAGAAAATTGATAACTATAAGAATGTGTTGATGTAATACCTTTTGCTGTAATACCCAACCTTTCTTTTTCCTTGATATAAAATTTAAACTGTTTTGTTGGTAGGAAATCTTTAAGATCAACGACGCTTACGAAAGCAAGCATTTGATATCCTTTTTCAACCTGAACATGACTCATGTATGCATTAACAACCGCATCCTTTCCTTCATAATAAGTAACACCTGGTCTTCCGGACGCTTTATTAAAAACACCTTCTAAGATCGGTGATATTTTTTCAATCCGATCATTCATTAACTCTGCCTGCATTATTCTATTTTTTGCCAAGTATTTTAACTTCTTTGGATTTTCACTTCGATAAAAAATCTTCTTGCCTTTTTCAATTTCTGCAACCAGTCCTTTTATTGCAAGAGATGTCAAAGTTTTGTAGGTAGTACTTCTGTTTATTTTTGTTTTTTCAGCAATATCAGAAGGATATGCGCCTGGAACCGATAGTAAATAAGCATAGATGCGAGACTCTTTTTGATTCAGACCAACAAGTTCTAATTTTTCTGCTAATTCATACATATTTTTGTTACTTATTACGAACAAATTTATATTATTTTTAATAAAACCTTGTTTTATAATACCTGTTCTGTTCTTAATTTATATCATAAAACACAAAAATTAAAAAGTTTTGTATTCTTTATCATAAATCTAAACAATTTCATATGAAAAACCGTAAAACTGCACTCATTCATTTTTTAAATAATCAATTAAAAACATCTACTGGTTCTATTGGTATTATGTGTGGACACTATCAACTTGTTCCTGATAATAACATATTAATACCTGGTATTTATCAAGAAATTAAAAATGTTTCTCTTAAAAACGAATTAAAAACGGATCCTTATTCTTCAGAATTTCCAATGGAAACATTTTTGGCCGGACTACATCTTTTAAAAGCAAATCCGCAGTCAAAACTTATTTCTTTGGTTAACGATTGGCAAAAGGTACCCAAAAATGATCCTGATAACAAAGATCCGAATGTTTTTAGAAAACATTACTATGAAAAAGATGAGGTTCCTAAAATATACAGCGACCTAATCTCAAAAAATGGTTTTACTGATGATGTTTTTTTGAAACCATCATCAGAATGCCGAGTTTTTAAATCAAAACTTCACTTCAGTGAATCGCGACTACGGAATAAGTTTGATACAAAATTCAGAAGCACTTGTTCTTTAAAGAATGGTTGTGCTCAGGAGTTTGTACCATTTTTAGTTGAATTAGAAAAAAGCGGTATCAAAAATCTCGTTTCGTTTATACCTGCAACCTGTCAAAGACCTACTTGTGAAGGTATTCATTTTGTAAAAAAACATCTTGGTTTACATATAAATATATGGACGATATATATTTATCAAACAACAAACAAAAGTGTGTTTTGGAACAATGTTTGGATTTTCAAAAACGGAGAACATGAGGAGTATTTTGAGTAATTTATTTATCTTATTTACAAAAACCCACCTTTCGGTGGGTTTTTATTTTATTTATTTTATCTACTGAACATTATCAATCACAATTCCTGGTAACTGCTCTCGAATTTTTTCTAAAATTTTTGCCTTTTTAAGACCTATTTCTGATTTTACTACTGATGGGGCGGTAATGAAGATATTGGTTCTAGAAACGGCAATTTTTTGCCTCTCAAGCGATATGTGGAGCACATCAGAGACTGCTTTGATCGTCGCGTTTTTTATTTGAGTCTCAAGAGGTAAAAACTGTTCAAATTTTTTAAGATAGTCTTTGAGATTAAATTCCATAAACCATTATCGATTCATCGGCATTACCAAATACAGAAACGATGTATCTCCAACTCCTTGAATAATCATCGGCTTATTTGGTTCGGTAAATGAAAAGGTTACTGAATCTGTGGTAATTGATTGCAAGGCATCATTGATATATCGGTTATTCATCCTTGTTTCTAAAGGACTTCCTGACAATGCTGCTTCGATGGTAATAATTCCTTCACCCGTGTCGTTATTTCGAGAGGTGACCGTGCATATTTTTTCAGCCGGATTAACCACAAGATCAATTTGATTAAATTTATCAGAAAATACCGTAAGTGATCGTAGGATGTTTTGAATATCTGATTTCAACACAACAATCTGTGTTTTGCTTTCTTTGGGAATAATTTGTCGATAATTTGGATATGATCCACCTGTTAGTCGAGAGGTTAAATAAATCATTTCATTACTAAATGATATTTGATTTTCAGCAACCGCAACCTGCACATTTCCAGAGACGGTATCAAGAATTCTAATAATTTCCGGAATGTTTTTTACTGGAAGTAATATTTCTGGAAAAGCAACAAGGTTTTTTACCTTTATTTTTTTCTCAGCAAGTCGAAACGCATCAGTTGCAACAAATACCAAATTTTCTTGATCTGGGTAGATATAAATACTTGAAATTTCAGGCTTGATATCAGATGTTGCTGCTGCATAAGCAACCGCTTTTACCCCTAAAATAAATTGCTCTGCAGGAATTTCAAAAATATCTGACGATTGTACATGGGGAATTGTTGGGAAATCATCAGCAGACATTGATTTAATGGTCATTTTTGCTGTTTTTGTTTGAATAACTAGGTTTTCATTTGAAACAGTGAGGGTTACTGGTGTATCTCCTTGTAACCCGCTACAAATCTGAGCAAAAAGGTTTGCAGGTACAGCAACAGAGCCTGATTCTAATATTTTTGCAGGAATTGATATTTCTGCACCAATGTTTAAATTAGTTGCTCGTACTATTAAACAAGAATCACCTGTTTCAATAAACAGTGATCCAAGAATGGGTAATGTTAGATTCTTACCAGAAACTCGTTCGATTTGCGAAACCGTATTTTTAAGTTTTTCAATAAGACATTCAGCTTTCATGTTTTTAGTATAGCACAAGAGACTTGATTTCAACTGATGATTTTTATGAGTAAAAAATACTCAATAGGTTTCTTATTTAAATTTTATATATATATAAATTATTATTACTATTAGGGGTGTGGATAGTGGGGATATTAAAAAAACCATTATAAAATAATGGTTTTTTTAATAAAAGACATAAAAATGTATTGTGGATAACGTGGTAGAGAATAGGGGAGAAAAAAACAATATTTTTTTATACACAGAGTGATGGGTATGTTTTCCCTAACCTATAAGACCTTTTATACGCAAGTTATACAAACATTATAAACATCTTTTTCCACAGACTACATTGAAAGCATTGATCGAATTTGTTCAACTTCTTGAGCGAGCCCCGCATCGGTTTCAAGGTCGTGTTTAATCTTGTCACAAGAGTGAATGACGGTAGTATGGTCTCGCCCACCCATTTTACGACCAATGAGAGGAAATGAAATATTAAAATCTTCTCGAAGGAGAAACATTGCAACTTGCCGTGCGGCAACAACTTCCTTACGACGTGTTTTTTCATAAATAAGAGACTCTTCGATATTATAAAAATGAGCAATAGTTTTAATAATATCTTCTGTAGAAACGTTTTTCTTTGGTTTAATATTGTTTTTTATCAGAGATTTTATCTCATTAATATTTAAATCACGTCGTTTTGCTTGAATTTGAACAAGTAAGGTGTTAAAAATACCTTCGAGTTCCCGAATGTTACCTTCGACATTTGAGGCAATGAAATCAAGTGTTTCTGGGGAAATTGAGAGATCGTTTTCACGAGCCTTAGCTTGCAAAATAGCAATACGTGATTCATATTCCGGTTTTGAAATATCAATAATCATTCCCTGAGAAAGTCTTGATTTTAAACGATCTTCTAGTCCAAGAATATGGTTAGGGTGTTTATCAGACGAAAAGATTACTTGTCTATTTTTATCAAAGAAAATATTAAATAAGTGAAACAATTCTTCTTGGGTTTTATCTCGCCCTGATAAGAATTGAATATCGTCCATAATAAACACATCATAACTTCGATATTTTTCTTTAAGAGAAGTAATTTTACCTGATTGCATTGCACCCACTACATCATTCGTGAATTTTTCAGAGTTTGTATAAAGAATTGAAATATGAGGATTTTTTTGCTTTAAGGCATTCCCCACCGCTTGGATTAAGTGTGTTTTTCCAAGACCGGTTGATCCATAAATAAATAATGGATTGTAAATTCCTGGTTGACGCAGAGTTGCTTGGGCTGCAGAGTATGCAACCTCGTTAAATGGTCCAATAATGAAGTTTTCAAAGGTGTATTTAGGATTCAAGTTGTCTTTTTTATTCGTTGCAACCTCTAAAGGAAGCTCTTTTACATGAACAACTTGTTCCGATGGAGATGTTTTTTTGACATCGATAATCTCAGGAGAGTTTTTAGAAATAGTGTATTCAACATTTCTAATATGTTCGTTATGGTGACGGAGGGATTTCAAAATTTCTTTATGAAATTTAGTCGAAAGCCATTCTCGATAGAACTCATTAGGAACACCTACATAGAAAACACCGTCATCAATACGAATACCATGAGTATTTTTGAACCATGTCGCAAAATTACCCTTAGAAACAACGAGTTCTAAGTCAACAAGTGCCTGATTCCATGTTTTTTGAGCGTCGTTATGCATAAGTGTGGATAAGTATACCAAAAAATTATACACTAAAGACCTGTGGATAACTATGTGTACATTGTTTAAAAACACATAATGAAAAACATGTAAAGATTTCCTTGCAAAAAAAACGAAATTGTGTAATAATCCCATCATTATGTCATTTACTTATAACCCACACAAACGAAAACGAGCACGAGCTCATGGATTCTTGGGTCGCCAAGCAACCTCAGGAGGAAGAAACATGATTCGACGACGACGACAAAAAGGTCGTGCAAAAGTTGCTATTTAATCTTATTTTCAAAAAAGACCCCACAAAGGTCCTTTTTTGTTATACTTACCCTATGTTATCTTCAAAATATAGAATTGAAACAAAACAATTCCCCAAGGTGCTTCGAGGGAAAACTTTTCAAAATGAATTCTTTCGAGTGGTTTTTCATAATGATGTCGCTTTAAAAAACCCCAAATGCGCAGCGGTTATTTCTCAGAAAATTGCGAAAACAGCTGTGGCTCGAAATGCAACACGAAGAGTAGTATATGAAATACTAGGTTCAATAAAAGAACAATTACCTGTTTCATACATTACTGTTTTTCCAAAACAGAGTTTTTATAAAACAAATATTTCTTTTCAAGAGATTAAACAAAATCTTGTTGATATATGTTTAAAAAAATAGCACTATCCCCTATTTATTTTTATAGAATTGTTTTTCGGCCAATATTGCCTAATAGTTGTATGTTCTATGCTCATGGCGCATCAAGTTGTTCAGAATATGCAATAATATCAATATGTCGATATGGTGCAATCAAGGGGTGGTTTTTGGCATTATGGAGGATATTACGATGCCATCCTTGGCAAAAGAATTTTACTGACCCTTTGTAGTTGTTATGTTATACTAAAAACCTATGTTTCATACTATTTTTTTTCTCCCTCTTTATAATGCATTAGTAGTCCTCACAGGTCTTTTGGGAGGATCGCTCGGACTTGCGGTTATCGGACTCACGTTACTTGTAAAATTAATACTTGCCCCACTGTCACATAAATCCATTGTTTCACAAATAGAACAAAAGAAATTACAGCCACTTGTAGACGACTTGAGAAAAAAATACCCTGATCAAAAAGAACAGTCTCAAAAATTAATGGAATTGTACAAGGAGCACAAGACGAATCCGTTTGCTGGATGTCTCCTGATCCTCCTTCAGCTTCCTGTTATTATTGCACTGTATCGAGTATTTCTTGCGGGGGCTACTATTGTCCCAGAAAGTCTTTATAGTTTTGTTCATGCACCAGCAATGGTGAACACAGTGTTTCTAGGATTAGACATGAGTGCTAAAAGTATTATTCTTGCAATACTTGCTGGAATTTCGCAATTTGCACAAATGTATTATTCACCTGCAATGCAAACACCTGAAACAAAACCAGACACCTCTGATATGCAGGGCGCAATGATGGCTAATATGCAAAAATCGATGAAGTATACTATGCCTATCATGATCACATTGTTTGCCTATGCAGTTCCTGGAGCTGTTGCGCTGTATTGGATTGTTTCAAATCTTACAATGATTGCTCAAGAACAATTTATTCTACGTAAAACAAAAACCCAATAAGGGTTTTTGTTTTACGTAAGATTTTTATTAATAATCTAATCATTGAGTCGATATGACCATAACGTAGAATCTTTTTTATTAATAAAGAAAAAGTAGTTTTTATCAGGACTTAATCCTGGTTTGATCATATCAAATGCTTTCAAAGGGGCAAGAATAAGATTGGTCACACCAGAATCAGTATTTATTGACCAGATTGAATCTGAAAAACTGAGAAGTCCTTGATACCACGCATCTGGATATTGTGCAGAAGGTGTAGTTTGAGGTATTGCACAAATAATAATCACATTGTCTTTCCATACACATTTTTCGGCAAGTGTAGGCATTTCAAGGGTTTGTAAATTACCGTTCGCTATGGTGTACACACGAGTAATGATACCTTTATCGGTACTGGTCGTATAGAGCACCTTGGTTCCGTCAGGATTTGTATTCGTGGTAAGTCCTCGAATTGGACCAAGTATTTTTTTGAAGTCTCCTGTCTTTGGGTTTAATCCATAGAGATATCCATTTGCTTCACGTGATGCCAGTGTGGTCATCGTAATAAGATTTTCATTAATCCATACAGGGTTCCATTCAGAAAAAGGAGATTCGAAAAATGGTTTTTGATTCGTTCCGTTTGCAGATGCAAGAGTTCCAATAACAGATCCAGAATTATTTTTTTTGAGGAAAAATAGAGATGTTCCATCAGGCGAAGAGGTTCCTCGTAAAATATTTGAAGGGAGAAATGCTCCAGTAAGAACAAAGGGTCCCTTGTTTTTGTTTGCGTAATCGGTTTGAATATTGAGACAGTCTCCATTGATTGCTTCACGGGTAAGATCATCAAGTTTTCCTGTCTGAGGAAGTGCAAAAAGGTTTTGAAGTTGTTTCACTAATGTTGTTGTCTTGGCACCAAACGATCCATCTGCCGTAATAACCACAGCGAGTTTCTTAGCAAGATATTTTTGTAACTCTTTAACGGTTTCATTTTTGGATCCTTGTGCGACTATCCCAGTAAGAGTTTTTTCGCAATATCCAAGAGGTTTAATTTCAGGAAGTGATGCAACAAATGAATCAATGGTATTTTCATAATCGTTCCAGGTTCTAAATACAAAACCACTACCTGCGCGAGTAAACCATAATTCTTCAGGTACAGGAAACTCAGTTTTTGTTTTTTGAGAAACAATAATTGAATCAGTATTAATTTCTGCATCAATAAGAAAACCTTTTTCTTTCACATTAAATCGTAAAATATTTACAGGAACATTTAATGTAGATACGATGGTTTCTTTTGTTTTTTCATCAAATTTTGGTTGAGGGGTCAATCTATTTTCAATAAATGAGTAGTATCCAGTAACAGGATAATTTGCAACCATGCGTAACCTATCACCTTCGGTAACCTTAATTGGATTTTCGCCAAGAGGTGGAGTTACAATACCAGGAGTGTTTCCTTGATCAGTGAGAGATGTTGTGGTTTGATTATCACCGAAAGGAAAAAGATTTTTTGTTTGAGATGGGTCATTAAAAGCAGGTTTTCTTATGACAAAAAACCAATATCCTAATAGTCCCATAATAACAAGAAGTAAAACCCCTACGATAATTATTTTTTTGAGGTCATATTTTTTTTCTGGAGGCATGTGATTATTATAATATAGAACAAATATAAAAAACACCCTATGAAGGTGTTTTTTATGGAAGTATTTTATTCCATTTGTTTTTTATATAAGAATAATTACTTTTCGAATACATTGCTCCAGCATATGCGTTTTCATAAGGGTCAAAAATATTCGTGGCACCAGTTCGTTTATAGGTTGCAAATTCAGTGGGTCCCATTTGAAATAACCCCTTATAGCTCCCATTTACAGCATTGGGATTACTACATCCAAAACTTTCGATCATACACATTACTTGAATTGTTTTGAGAGATACGTTGGTATCAGCAGCAACTTTTTTCAAGACGTTGTTTATTTCTTCAGGAATAGCATCAGTTTTTTTCTTATTTGCCTCGGTTTTTTTCCACCAGTAATCAAGAAATGCTTGAGGAGTGGCGGTTCCTGAGCCAAAATAATTTTTTTGCATACGCATATTTGTAATAGATGCGTTACTTAAAAATGGAGTAGTGTTAGGAATTGATGAGTATCCTCGATGGTACGCCCACAAAATAGATGCTGCACCTGCTGCACCTTGTTGATGTCCGAGATAGGTTAAGAATGTCTCATCGTCATAATCAACTGGATGACTGGTAATTTCTGAAGTATCAATAGAATCAACATATGATTTAACATTAGGGTCATCAGTACGACTTTTAACCTCAAGAGACAACGCATCAATTCTTGGTGTAAGATTTAACAAGTCAGGATTAATCGTTCGCAAAATAATAAAGATACATAACAAGAGAATGAATCCACCGATTGCCTTAAAAAGTTCTTCTTTAGTATCACTTAGTGCGACTACTTTACCATCTTTTTTATCTTGAGCTATTTGAAACCCGAGTAAGAAAATACGGACAATTAAAATAATTCCAAAGATACCAATAGCAAACATGATAAGCATATTGATGAAGTCGCCAAGACTTGAAGGTTTTACGGTTGCAAATTTTTCACCTAAAGCTTTTCCAAATCCTGCAAATAATTCATAACAATCAGGATTGTCTCCACATGCAGAATTTGGGTCAGTGAGGGACCCTGCTTCTTCGAGAGTAACACTGCTACTGTCTTTAAGAGAGGTGTCTCCAGTATATTTCCAATCATCAAGACAACCGCTTTGTGTTCCTGCTGTTGTTACTGTAATAATAGTTCCTACAATATCAGAAACATCACATTCATAAGCAAGCATTCCGGCATGTTTAAAAACAAGATTATCATCCATGGTTTCGAAAACAACACCGTTACTATTTTCAATATGAAGATAATAAACACAGTCAGGAAAAACATTTCCTATTTGAATAGTTTGGCCTGTTTCACATTCAGATTCACCAGCCTGAAGACTAATAATTATTTGCTCATCAGGACCAACTGTTAATTCTTTGTTGTTGAGAATGCTTACGGGATCATCTCCTGTAAGGCTATCAAAGATATTAACACCAGGACCTTTATCTTTTTCCATGAGAGAAACTTTAATTTTTTTCTGAGCACAATCTTTGGTAGTTATGGTTACAATAATAGGAGTAACTATATTACTTTTATAAAACCCCTCCATTGCCTGGGTTGTTGAAGAGGTGTTTGTGAATGGTGAAAACTCAGCAGAAATTATTTCGCAATCATTTGTACCAGTAGTTATTCCAGTTTCAGTGTTTGTAGTAAAAGTGCTCGTGCTAGGCGTTTTTCCAGAAAACGTAGTTGCCCCTCCTGCTTGTTGCGCATAGACGGAAAAAGGAATAGCGAAAATACTGATTACTACAATAAAAATTAGTTTTTTAATATAAGAGAAATTCATAAGGATAAATTATTTTCTGAATGAAACAGAAATATTTTTAGTAGCCGTTTGGAATAGAGTCCCTGGGTTTTCAATAGATATTCCAATAGTTGCAGAACCTGAAGATTCTGGTTTTTGAATAATGAGACGATTTGGTTTTGACGCATCAGAAGGGTTTATTTTTTTATTATTCATAGTCCATTTTGTTTTTAAAAACTGTGGAGTATCATCAACTGTTGAAAAGAAATAAGGAGTTGCAATCAAGGTTGTTACAGGAGCTGTTAAATTAAGCGATGAAATTGCATTTTGTTCAGTAATTCCCGTTGCTCTATTTTTTGTATAAAATACAATTTGAGGATCAAAGAATGGAATAACAATATTTGTTTTAGCTACACGGCTCCCATCGGTACTACTACTGGTAACTCCGATAATTTCACTCTCTCTGATTTTATTATGTTTGATGAGAATAAAATCTTTGCCATAGCCACTCGCTTCTGTGATAGCACTTTTATTACGTGTCCAAGTGTACACAGCATTTTTTGTTGCTGTTGAAAGTTTACTTGATAAAAAATTTGGAATACTTACAATGCGAACTAATGCTTCAGCACTTGGTAGTTTTTTACCTGGATAAAATGGTGGGACATAGGAATCAATTGCTTCCCAAAGAATAGTTGAATCGTTTGGACTGAGTGCGATTCGTTTAGTAACGGTAGACTCAGCAAGCTTAATTGAGATTTCTACAACAGTTGTCTCGCCATAATTTTTAGTCTTTGTTTGAATAGTGCGTTTTCCGATTCCCGTTTCAACAACAATGCCATCCACCGTCCATGTAATTGGGTATCGATTTGTATCAACTAAGTCACTAGTTAATTTAATAGTAACTAATTCATTAGGTCCTGGATTTTCTGGATTCACTTCGAAAACAAAGTCTCCCTCATTCACCATTGTGTCGTACGACTGAATGTTTTCCTGTACCTGAGCATACGTAAAGACCGGGATTGTAATAAGCATAAAAAGTATTCCAAGAAAAACATTTTTTTTCATATTAAAAATCATGGTTTTAGTATACCATGATTTTTAATTCACAAACGCACTATCAGATGAGGCGATATCTTCTTTTGCTTTTCTCAGTGCTAAAATTTGATGAGGATCAGAGCTCACAATTTGGTCTTCGGTATAGCTAGAAATAACTTTGATAGAAACGTGTTGTTTTCCTGCAAAAAAGATTCCCTCTCCTACCCCTGATTCCAAAAGTGCATATTTTTCACCATCAGTTAGGTTAAATACGGTTTGCAAAGTATCAATTGCGGTTGGTGATTGCCCTAAAAGAAGTTGGAGTGAAGAGTTGGTAATAATAGGGATTCCGTATTTTGATTTTACGAAATCTCCAACATCTTGAGTAATGGTTGCAAGTCCTAAGAAATATTTACGTCCTCGTTTTGCCATCCCAAACAAGAAACTAGCTGCTTCCTCGTTTTGCATCATAACCCAAGCTTCATCTACAACGAGAAGCCGTTTTTTAAGACTTTTTCGAACAGCGTTCCAAATAAAATGAGTAATGATGTACATTGCTGCAGGTTTTAATTCGTCTTCCATGTCTCGAATTGAAAATACTACTAATTTTTGATCAATATCAACATTTGTTGGCTGATTCATAAACCCTGCCCATGTTCCCTCGGTATATTTTTTTAATCGCTCTACCAAAGACTCACTACCATCCATCGACCTTAGTACCATTTCAAAATCATGTATTAATGGAGGTGGAATTTGTGTAAAATCAGTATCTGCGGTGATATCTTTTAATGCGTAGGTTTCTGTAATAGCACGGTCAACAATAGAATCTTCTTCTGGAGTAAGTCCTCCTAAAATAATTCGAAATAAACCGATAAGACTTGTAATATTTGCGCGTAATACATCAGATGGTGATTCATCAGGAAGTGGCTTAGGAAGATCAAATGGGTTAATGTGGCTATTTGAAGATAGTGACACCTTAAAAAATCTTCCTCCTACTGCTTCGGCTAAATATTGATATTCGTTTTCTGGGTCGATAATCAATACGTCAGTATCGAACATCATCGTACGGAGAATTTCTAGTTTCGTTGCATAAGACTTCCCCGCTCCTGATCGTGCAAAAATTACTGAGTTATAGTTGGGCATTGAGAATCGATCGAAAATAACAAGTCCTGCATTTTGTCGATTTACTCCATACAGAATTCCTTTATTGTCAGTAAGTTCGCTTGAAATAAATGGAAAAAATGAGGAGAGAGGTCCGGAATTAAGTTTATTAGTAATTCGCAATTCGTCAGATCCTGTAGGAATAACACTACGAAAACCTTGTTCTTGCTGGAAAAGTGCTGGTTTGAGATAAATTTGTTTTCCTTCTAATTCGGAACGAATTTTATTTTCAAGTTTAAATAATTCGTTTTCGTTACTTGCATAAATAGTGATATAGAGTCCAACATCAAACATTTTTTCGGTTGCCTGCATGAGGCTGTCGCGTAATGATTCAAGATTTTGATATGCAGCATCGAGTTGGGGGTCGCGAACCATTCCTGCTTTTTGGCGACCGATAATCTGAGATTCTACCTCAGCAACTTTTTTTTGAAAATCTTTCAATACACTAGAAGTGTCTACAGGGTTAATATGAATAGAAACATCAAATATTTTATCAAGGTTTACAATAGGCGCGAGCCATCCTGTTGTAAGAATACGTGGATATGACATCGCAAAATATGTTTTAGATATTTTATCTCCTATTTTTATAGTATTAGTACCAACCTCGACAGCACTTGGAGCAATAACATCCTGCAATTCCATTGTTGCCGCATTATAAATATCCGATGGAAGTACCGGAATAGCAAGAGAGGTATTTTTTTTATTTGACCCAAAGAGATCTCCAAGTAAACTCATAATTATAGTATACAAAATTAAAACAGAACTACCAAGGATTTTAAAAAAATAAAAAACACCCACGGTGTTTTTTATGATTGCCCCATTGCTCCAGCAGTAGAGTGCAATTCTCCAGGATTAAATGTTTTTTGATAGAGCTCAACAAGAGCTGGAGTGTCGAGTTGTTTGCAGTCAATTCCTAGATTCTGTAAGCCGCTTGTTACTACAGCAATTCTCTGTTCTAGTTGACTGCGCGATTCTTCAAATTGTTTATTTTGAGTAACTCCCGTAGTTTCTTTCTTTGTTTTAAAGAGGTTGCCTAAAAAACTCTCACCAATCAATGCTTGTGCTCCATAAGGAACAATAACATAGAAATATTTAGACATAACATCATAACTCTCATTGAATTTTTGAATGAATTGAATATATTCACTGGTTTGAATACGTAATAAGTCTCCTTCGATCTGCTCAAGACGGTTTTCAAGTTTCATAATATAAGGACGAATATCAAGTCTTCGAGAAGATGCAATAATTTGAATTGAAAAATCAAGACTATTAAGAAAGTTTTGAAATTGTAAAATTACAGCAGTTTGTTCATCTGTTGATTTTAAATCAAGATTAATAGCTTGGCACAATAGCACCGCACGCAGTTCTCCGGTTTTAAGAACTGCTACATTATCACGAATTTCCTTTATAGGTACAAATTGTTGAGTTGAGTTTGCCATATAGTTATGAATCAAGAATATCAAGATTTTTTGCAAGATCACTAATTGTTTTTCCAGTAATAATTTTTTCAGTAGGTTGAGCGTTTGTAGGCTCAATAGGTTTTTCAACTGGTTTTATTTGAGTAGGAGTACGTTTCCAAATATACAATTTCCCCTTGAGTTTAAAATTAATATAATTTTGAGCAATCTCAATGAATGGTCGATTGTTTAATTTGTAAAATGCCAACAGGAGTGCCAATGCTACAAACGCTCCCGATACAATAATCCAAAAAGGAAAAGGAATTAATTTATATGAAACATAGGCAAGACCAGCTCCTCCAAGAAGATAAATAAATTGTTTAAAAGTAAGTGGGCCAAATATTTTTTCTTCAACATCAATAAATTGTGGTACCTCAAATCGCATATAGTATGTATTGTATCACAAATTAGTTTTGTGAATTAAAGAAAGCACTAAAGTCACCAGAAACCATTGGTTTCGAGCGAATTGTTTTTGGGGATGCTGGTATCTCAAGCAAGTTAGAATCAGCTACCGGAGACAATTCTTCATGATGAGTACTAGGAAAAATCGTTTCAGATGGAGCTGCACTTACTTCTAATCCTGTTGCTTTTAAGGGGTCTGATTTACCACCATTTATTACAAAATCATGAATAGGTTCAAATATTTGATCGTTAATCTCGTGAATAATTTTTTCGGTATCGATGGGTGATAATGCAACAGCACTAATAATTTCAGTTTCAAATTTTTCAGGTGGAATAAGTCCTATCATAGATTTCAAAACAACTGTTTGAAAATCTTCCATATCGTCAATATGAAGGCCATATTTTTTTCCAATAGTGATTAATTTCGAAGACCAGTCAATTGATGCGATTGCGCGACCGGTTATTTCTGGTAAATAACGTAAGCGATTATCAAGAATTGATTGTAATGATGGAGAAAGTGTTGTCATGAAAATATTGTAACAATTTCTTATAATAAATAAAACCCTTGATAAGGGTTTTATTTATTATAAACAATATTAAGGCTGTACAGATCCTCCTGTTCCTGTTCCATTCGAAGAAGATGGTCCACCAAAAGGTGTTCCAGTAGGCGAAGCTGATCCTCCTGTTGAAATCATCTGTAATCTTTTTTGTATCTCAGATACACGCTCATCATTTCTTTTTTTATTATCAGTATCTGTTTTTTCTACACGAGTTCTCGCGGCGAGTTCGTTTTGCAAAGAAATAGACTCTTTTTTATTTATAAGATTTATTTCAGAAGTTTGTAGATTTTTTTCAGCATCTGATACTGCATTATCGAGTCGTATTTTTTCTTGTTCCAAAACATTTTTTTCGTTTTCAGCCTCAGATTTCTTACGCTTGAATTCAATATCAGCAGCTTCCAAAGAATCCTTTTGGTTAATGGCTGCGTCTTCAACCGATAGTGCAATCTTTTCTTGTTGTTCTAGGTTATTTAATTCAACAGACATTTTTGCAATATCAGCAGCAATGAGACTACGTTTAGTACTGATATCAGACCTCTTTTGTTCTAGTGCACTAATTTTGTTTCGGTCAACTCCAAAGCCTGTTTTTGGTAATCCTTCCAATTCTTTTTCTACACTAACAAGTTCTGCTTGGAGTTGCTGATCGTCATTGGTACGGGATGCAAGTGCTGATTTTTTATCAGCAACTTCTTTATTGGCAAGTTGTCGATCTTTTACGGCATTAGCAAGTTTTGTTGCGGCGTTTGCCAAAGCTGTAGTATTTGTTGCAATTTTTGTATCAAGATCAACAATTTTTGATTGAGTTGTTGCTAGTTTTGTATCGAGAGAAGCATCTTTACGTTCTTTTGTAACCGCCGCAAGTGTCGCATTAGCTGACACATTGGCATTTTTTTCAGATAACGTAGGATCTAAGACCGCTCGTTTCTCAAGAACAAGTTCTTTAAGTTTTTCCTCGTATTCTTTTTTGGTTTTTACACCATCATCAAAATCTTTTTTGTTTTCAGCAATTTTTTTATCAATATTACGCGTTTTGAAAGCATCTGCAGCCGCTTTTTGTTTTTTGGCAGTATCTGCTGCTTTTGCCGCCTGTTCGAGATCGAATTTTCGATTACTTACGCCTCCATAACGGAATGCATCTCCTATTTTACCAAGAGTGGTAGGTTCCCCTGTTGATCCTGTTGCCATAATTTTTCGTGAGGCATTAATTGCTGCGCGTGGATTATTGGCAAAATTCATAAGAACTCCTTGTCGTTTTCGAATTTCTTCAACCTTTTCTTCACCAAGAATTCTCGTTCCAACATTGATTGCACCTGATTTAATACTATCGGTTGCCATACGTCGCCCCATTTGGAGCATCCCCGCAGCACCTCCTGTTGCTGCTGCCCCTGCAAACATGGCACCTGTTGTTGCCACAGAAGATACAGCATTTACGGTCATTTCTCCTATTCGCCCAGACATGTCTTTAGCTATTTTTTTAGAATAGTACATGAAGAAGCCAACGAGAAGTAATTTAAAGAAGATTTGAGCAGATAGTGCAAATATTTGACCATCACCAGCACTTGTTCCACCGATATTTAAAAATTGAATGGTGATATATAAAAAGAAAAGATAAATTGGACCCATAAATGCAATGCCGACGAGTTGTTTGAGCCAGTCATCAAATCCGATATAGTTTTTATTTTCAAGTTTAGGAATGGTTCTACTTACAAATGCAATAGGTGATAAAATAACGGCAATATAAATACCAATGGTTCGCGCCACAAAGAGTATTGCAACAGATAAAAAGATATAAATAAGAAATATGTTAAATACGGCGACCATAAACGAAGTTACAATATTTATCACTAAAGTACTTAGTGACCAAGATTTTGTTGAGTTTGACTGAGTACTTAAAAGAACTAGATTATGAGGATTTATCTTTGAAATAAGAGCAGCTGAAATAGATCGAATTCCTCCTGCGTTTTTATAAAAACCAGCAGGATTTCCTAAGGCATTTTTTGTAGCAGTATCATAATCACTCAATGCGGCGCTCATTTCTGGCGCACTAGTCATATTATTATAAAAACTCAATGCTAATGTATTGCTGACATCTACTAGTGCTCGTGTAAAGAAAAAACTAAAATTTACAAGAAGCGCCATAACAACAACTCGAGCAATGGTTTTTTTAGGCTCTAATCCGAAATTAACATTTAAAATAAGACTAAAAGCAATGGCAAATAATGCAAATATAAATAAAAGATTAGTAAAATCGCGAACAAGTTTCCAACCAGTTACCACAACGCCTTCGTTTCCAACCTGTCCGTCATATTTAGTATAGGTACTACTTTGCAGTGAGTGCCAAATACTCATATCAAAGAGCATTCCTGTTATAGTTGTAATTATGGTTGGAACAAAGAGTAGAATATATGAAAAAAATTTACCAAGGGCACAGAATAAATCAAGACTCCCACATTCAGCAGATTGCGCAGAAATAGTATTTTCAGTCTGTTGATTTTGTGTATTAATAGCATCAGTATTAGGTGCTACTGTTGTTGTACCTGCATAGGCATGAGGGGTAGAAAAAGTTGACGAAATAAAACTAAGGCTTGGTGAAATCACCCCGCTGAAAATAATGAGAGCTATGGCAATCTTTGCAAAAAATTTTTGCTTCATGATGTTATGTAATATTGTACTACTGAAATTAAAAAAAGAGAAGTAAAAAACTCCCTTTTGGGAGTTTTTTGTAATACTACTATTAGTTAAGCTGATCAAGAATAAAGAGCCCAATTGCTTCAGATATTGAAACGTCGGCCCATTTTGATGAACAGTAAATATTTTTACTTTCCCGATCAAGAGTCGCACTCCATTTTGCATAGGTTGCTAATACAGAACTCATACGACAATATAAAGCTCGAGAGTGTCCACCATCTTTTTTATCAGGTTGCCCTGTAGGAAGTTCTTGAACTGTCCATCCTACAGAAAATGGCATAGAAGGAATTTCATTAGGCAGACCATCCCCATCAGTATCATTTTCAGGGATCATGTTAACAATACGCCCTTTCCAATAAATATCGGAAACGTTAAATGGAGATGGTATTGCTTGATAAATATTAGATGCATTATCGAGCCATTGATTAAAGGTGTGATCTCCAATGTCGTCTCGTACTCCATAAATATGACCAAATCCTCCGTAACACGAATAATTAAATCCTGACCATCCATGATCTCCAAAGTTTTTACCAGTAGAATCACTTGCTTGATATTGAGGTGGGTTTGGAAGACATCCATCTTCCTCAGGGGTTCTATCAGTTGTTAAAATACTTGGCAATGAGAGATTATTTTTTAACTCCGTTGATTTGAAATAGGTATTACGATTTGCAAGGAGGTCAGCAAGCATTTGCTGTTTTGTTTTTCCATGAAAGGCACCGTTATCATTTGTTCCCCAGAACAATTCGCGCATTTTATTACAATCATGAATGAGTTCATCAATTCGAGTGATTCCTAGTTTATAAGAATCACGAGATTGTTCATTTTGTTCTATTTCCCAATCAGACGGAATATTGCTTTTTAGAGAACTGTAGATTGCACGAACCTTATTTTTATTCATAAGAAATTCTTCAGCAAGGGCTGATGCACCATCGGTATCATCAGGCCATTGGTTTCCTACAATAAACTGTACTGGATATTCCCATAATCTCCACGTAGTAGCAATAACGAAATCTCTTCGTGCATCATCCCCTGTCACTGCAGTTGCGCCTGTAGTATTTGTGAGAGCCCAGTTATATGCAGTATCTTTAATATTTTGAGGAAGACCAGTCCACTCTTCTTTTGTAAATATAAGATCTGGGATAGTGTTTAAGCCAGGAATATTTTGATTTCGTAACCAAGTAAGGTTTTTTCGAAGTTCAGTAATAATTCCCTGAAGTTTAATTTCGGTGTCATATGACTTATTGAGAGACTCAAGAACACCTGCATAATTTTTCTTCTTGGTACTAAATGTTCCTACCATTGATTTCATAACTGCAACTCCTGGAATGTTACGAGTTCCGTCGAGCATGTCTCGAGTTCTCTCACTTTCAGAAACAGCATAGTCTTGTTCAATTATTTTGAGAATCTCTTCTTGGTATGCGTTTGTTTTTTCTTGGTCACTACCACTCCCCATGATTGATTTTTTCATCAACCAGTCAGTTTGTTGAGAATAGTAGTCAACTAATCGTTTCTTGAGACCGATTTCGTCGGGTCCAGGAATACACATATCAAGAACTGCAAGTCGAGCAGGTGTTTTTTCAAGATAGAGCCGAGCTTCTGATAGAGATTTAATATTTTTACGAGTACCTTCTAATGCTGGTTCAAAATCATTTTTTAGGTCGATAATATTAAACGGAGTGTTTGCAAAATTATTAGTAGGTTGCCCTGTAGATGTTGTGTTGATTTGTTCAGGTCCTCCAGTGTTTGCCTGCTTCATCTGCCCATAATCTGCTTTGAGTGATGAAAGTCCTTCATTAATGAAACCATTGAACAGTGAAACGAATACTCCTGCAACAATTTGCCCCCAACCAGTAATATTTTTTGTCATATCCATACCGAATTTTCCAGCTTCGGTTGTGATTTTTGCAGTAGTTTCTAGCGGATTACTAATCATTTCTTCGATACATCCTGAAAGATCATTCGTCATCCCTTGCATACTTGCGTTATTTTTCTTTGCAACAGCTTCTTGGTAGGCTGCTGCTTTTGCAGGATCATCAAATTCTTGATTTTGAGATCCAATGATAGCGCTGACATTGTTTACATAGTCAGAAACTTTTGAATTACATTTTGATTGAGGGAGAAATCCAGAACTCGTGAGTTTTAATTTTTTAATATCTTCCTTTGATTTAATCTGAGAGGCAAGTTTTGCCTGAGCAATCATTCCTGCTCCCATAGGAGTATTTTGTGGAAGTCCTAGTTGTCCATAAAAATTTAGTCCGTTTGCTCCAGCTAAAGTAAGATCGTTTCCAACATCTTGCCAATCTACTTCACCCTGGACAGCATCACCTAAAGTAAAACCTGGAAAGATTCCGTCCTGGTCTTTTCCTCCAATCATGTTGATTGCAATATCTTTTGCAAAAGGGTTATTACTGAGCATGAGTTGAGAAGAAAGAATATCTTTTTCTTGTTGTTCTATTTGAGTTAAGACATCTCCAAAATCTTGAACAAAGTTTGGATCTTTATCACCACTTGCCCCACCGGTTGCTTTGTTGATCGCAAGAGTGGACATTTTTTGTCCGAGTTTTTGAGCGAGTACATAAGCAACCTGATCAAGTCCATAATCCTTCAATGTTTTTAGAACTTGTTGAGCTGTAGTGTTTGCGTTGGTTGCAAGATTTGCTCCGTGAGTTCCAGCGTTTCCGGCATCCAATACAGGAGACTCTGCAAATGATAACAGTGGAAATAGTGCACAACTAAGGATTATTATTTTTATAAAAATATTTTTTTTCATAGGATTACATTAATTGCAAGATTATTGGTTGAGTTTATAAATATTTCCGAGCGCTTGAATGCTATAAATAGTTTTTGCAGCAAGGTTAATATTTTTTTGAGCAATGAGCGACAAGGCATAAGAATTTAATTCATCAGATCGTTTTTCAATAGGAAGTTCAAGTATTTGAAGAAGAACATATGCACTGTTGATGAGTTCTAAATGAAGTGTATTTGCTTGTGTTGGAACAGGTGTCGCAAGAAGTTTCGTAATAGTTGTTTTAAGAAAAGTAATTTCTTTGGTAGGGGTAGGTCCATTTTTCAAAAAATACTCCTGAGTGTTTTTTGTAAACATTCCAACATCTGGTGCATTATTAGCAATACCAACAATGGTTTGGTGATATGTAGCCATAGTTTCTTTGGTTGAATCAGTAAGTGTAATATCAACCATCTTGTATTGTTTCAATCCTTTTTCTAGGTTTTCGGCATACACAAGCATTTTTTCTGCTGTTACGTTTTCTAACTGATCGGGTGTTGCTGCAACTCCCCCTGTTGCAAGGGTATCATAAATAGAAAGAGTAAATTTACCAATATCAGGAATACTGATGAGATCTCCTGCAGAGGTTCCGTTAATCATAGGTAATTCATCTGGTGTTCCGTCACCGTTTGAGTCCTGTAGTTTTGGATTAAGTCCAAATAGGGTTTCTTTCCAGTCAGGAATGCCATCTCGATCAGTGTCTTTATCTAGATCATTAGTTGTTGTTGATGATGCAATGAGAGGTTCTGGTGGGTTTCCTGATAAATTAATACGACCTTTATTTTCTTGATAAAAATTATAAATTTTTGGCCCTACAAAATAAAGAATTCCTGCAAACACAAGAATCCCAATTATAATAAGAATATTTTTACTTGGCAGATAGTTTTTGGTATATGAACTTGGAACATTATTCAGTGACATATTGGTTATTATATACCAAGTGTGCCAATACAAGCCAGTCATTAATCCCCAAATCCTCAGCTCGCGTTGATGGAGAAAGTTTACTTGATGAAAGAATTGCAGTTACAAGTTCAGGTTCGAGAATGTTTTTCAAATTTCCTGCGAGGGTTTTTCTTTTATGCGCAAAACCGGCCTTCATTATTTGGAAAAAGACCTCTTCGTGATGCTTATTCAAAAATTTCTCTCGAGAAATATTGTTAATTTTTATTACCGCAGAGTCTATTTTGGGTGCCGGAGTGAAATTACCTGCTTTTACTGTGCAAATATATTCTGGTTCCCCATAGGCTTTTACAGCAATAGACAAAATGCTTTCTTTTCCGCGGCCTCCAGTTTTTTTATTTTTTGCAACAATACGTTCAGCTACTTCTTTTTGAACCATTAAAACCATCATTGTTGGCTGAAATGAGCATGAGAGAAATTTTTCAATAATAGCACCAGTAATATTATAAGGAATATTAGCAACAAGTTTATAAGACCCGTAAGATCTTAATGTTTCAGGGTCAAAATCAAGAGCGTCTCCATGAGTCAGAGAAAGTTTTCCTTGATTAACCTCTTGTTCAAATAATTCACCGAGATGAGCAAAGAGACCATTATCTTTTTCGATTGCAATGGTAGTACCAGCACAAGCAACAAGAGATTTTGTGAGAATTCCCTTTCCAGGACCTATTTCTAAAACTGTTTCAGTAGTAGTTGGACTTGCGGCAGTTATGATTTTATCAATAATTGCTTGATTGTTGAGAAAGTTTTGACCCAGTGATTTTTTAGCAATATGATGATACATAAATAATGTCTTAATACTATACCACAAAACACCCTCCTTGAAAAGAGGGTGTTTTGAAAAAAGATTTGTCACTATTTTATAATAAGAATATGAATCAATACTCCAAAAAACCAAATACCAACAGGTAATCCCAGGAGCCATATTTTCTGATCAATAAGCTTGGGCTTAATCGTGAAAAAGATAATAGGAATAATAACACCGAGAGCAAAAAACCAAGGAATAATACTGATAAATAATATGAGCCACGTTAGAATAATTGCTAATACTAATACAAGAGTTTTATTTTTTCCATAAAGCGCTGCGAATGTTTGAATATTCTGAGACGAATCCCCTGCAATATCAGGAATATCTTTTATAAGTGTATAAGGAATGATCATTAATATAAGAACCAAGATAATAGAGAGCGGTATATGAGAAGCGATTTGGTCGGTAGATAGAGTAAAATATCCAGTAAGAAATGCAGTAATACTTGATAAAGTAATAAGAATACTAGAGGTGAACCAAAAGCGCTTGAGTCGAATTCCAGACGAGTGGATCATGTAGAGTATTATGAATACGCCGATACAATAAGCCACGTTATAATTTACAAGAATAGCTAGTCCAATAGAAAATATTCCAGAGATGTATTGAATCGTTCTAATAGTTCCTACCTCCATTTTATATTTAATGAGAGGTCTTTCAGGATTACTAATTCTATCAATCTCTATATCATTAATATCGTTAGGTACTGCAACTGACCAGCATGCAAAGAAGAGAGAGACAAGAACGGTTGCAATTCCAACAATATCAGGCCAGATAAGCATTGGTTTTCCTACCGCAAATCCTAAACTAAATCCAAAAACAAGAAGAACAAAATGGATACCCGCGATAGGGATTTTTTTCCAAGATCCTAACCACCAGGCTCGCCATGTGGTGCGAGATCCTAAATACCAAATAAATCCAAATCCAATAATTGCTAGGAGAAATTGAATACGGGCAAGGAGGGTTGTGGTAATAACTGATGGAATGATTGTAAAGAATAGAGAACTTGAAGGATAGTGAATCGTAGCAAGAAGACTGGAAAGCGCATCGGAATAAAAAGTATGAGACGAATCAGATCTTGTAATAAGATTAACAATAATAGGAAGCGCTCCACCAATAAAAGAAATAGTATAGGCTAACATTATTCCTAAGAGTGATTTTATCCATGATTTTGAAAACAACCAGACAATCAAACCGAGTCCAAGACTCCCTGCAATAATTTGAATGCGTAATCCAGGAGTAATCCCACATTGTTGCGCATGAGGAAGCAAGAAATTTATAAAGAGCTGAAACATATTCTGACCTCCTGGTTGTACATATCCAATACAATGTCCTACTCCCCGGGATGCTATGAGATCAATGATTGGGGTAAGAATAACAATTGGAAATAAGAATGTCATGACACGAGCCGACCACAAAGTATTTTTTTTCGTAAGCAAGGAAAGTGTTATGGTAAATAGAATAAGAAGCATCCCATAAAGACTCGCATAGCTGATAATTCCAACAACAGGAGCAAATAAACCGCCCGCTTCTGGACTTGAAAAATTTTCTAAAAAGAGTCGAATGGTTGCCAGTCCAAAAATGGTGAGCGCCATGGTTGTTGGTGAAAAATCAAGAGAGTCTAAAAAATCAATAATCTTTTTCATATTGGTGAAGTATATCATATTGAATTTAAGGATTAATTGACATTTATCATATATTATGATATGATAATATTGGAATTTTCCAAAAAGTAAATAGAGAGAGTATGACCTTTAAAACAATTGCCAATCAAAATGATCAGGCAGAAATCGTAGAAAGAATCAAAAATTTGCAATATTTACGCAAACCACGATTCTCAACAATGTCTTCAAGTCAGATACTGCCCCACCTTACTGATCCAATGCGTGTTGCATTAGGAGAAAAGTCAGCAAAGAAGGGGTCGGTTATGTACTGGATTTTTTCATGGAGTATTATCAGATGGGCTGCTATTTGGTTTTTACCTTGGCCGCCAGTACCCGCACAGCCGGAATTTATTCCTGGAAAAGGTGGAACATTACCCAATGGGTTTAATCAAGATAAGCAGGTTCTTATTGATTACATCAAAAGAATGGCAGATCTTGGACCATCGGCTAAGTTAAGAGATCATCCTGTGTTTGGCGATATTTCAATTGCTCAATGGCAGCGACTGATGTGGAGACATATCGACTATCATTTGAAAAGATTTGAAGACTAAAAAAGAGTGTGCGGAAATTTCCGCACACTCTTTCTCGTTGGAAAGATACATCACCAATCCAAATAAACAGTTTTTAGGGGTTCTGGAGTATTTCCACCAAATCCATCTTCTCGTTCAATAATTTCTTCAGGAATATCAACCAAGAAATCAGACGGCATATTAAATTTCTGCTCACCGTAAATTGTTCGTGTCATAGCATACGAAAGAAGTAATTGTTTGCGAGCTCGTGTGAGAGCTACATAAAACAATCGGCGTTCCTCTTCTTGGTCTTCTACAGTTTTCTTTTCATCAAATCCATCATGCGGAAATAATCCTTGTTCTAATCCACCAATAAATACATAATCAAATTCCAAACCTTTTGATGAGTGAATCGTCATGAGTTTCACGCCATTATTTTTCTCAGGATTATCTAACTGGTCTTGATCAGACTGCAATGCAACATCTTCGAGCATAGTATCGAGATCTTCATAGCGGGTCGCATAGGTTACCAACTCCTCCAGGTTTTCAAGTCGCTCTTGTTCATCTTCACTTCCATTTTTGTACAGATCATAAAAACCTGTTTTTTCTATTACAAAACGTACAAGATCGGCCGGGGTATTTGTTTCTGCAAAACTTGAAATAGTATCGAGAATGTTTTGAAAAATCTGATATGACTTAAACTGAGAAGGTGATAATTCAACAGATTGACCAGAAAAAATTTTTGCAATTGCTGCCGGACCAAGTCCTCGTTTTGGTTCATTGATAATACGTTTAATATCAGAGAGTCCGTCGCGGTTGCGAGAGGCTCGAATATAAGAAACAATATCTTTGATTTCTTTTCGTTCAAAGAATTTTGTTCCGAGGAGTTGATATGAAACGTTTTCACCAAGAAAAGCTTCTTCTAAAACTCGCGATTGAAAATTTGTTCTGTAGAGAACTGCAATTTCATCAGTTGAAACACCTTGAGCAATTAGTTTTTTAGCGGTGTGTGCAATATGGCGCGCTTCATCCCCTTCATTCATTGCGGTAAATAAAATTATTTTTTCTCCATCGTGTTGTTTTGTAGTGAGTGTTTTGTGAATACGAGCAGTATTTTTTTTAATTACCTCATCAGCAGCTAAAAGAATATTTTTTGTAGATCGATAATTTTCTTCCAAAAGAATTGTTTGTGCTTCAGGATAATCTTTTTCGAAATTTAAAATATTTCTCAAGTTCGCACCTCGCCAAGAATAAATATTCTGGTCTGTATCCCCTACAACACATAGGTTGTGGTGTTTTTCTGCAAGGAGTTTAACAATGTCATATTGAACCGCATTGGTATCTTGATACTCATCGATATGAATATATTTCCATTGATTTTGTAATGTTGTACGCACTTCGATATTTTTTTCAAGAAGTTCTTGAGTTTTTAAGAGAAGATCATCAAAATCAACACTAGATTCTTTTGATTTTATTAATTCGTAGGTTGCCCAAACAGTTGCTACGATTTCTGTAAATGAGCTATGAGTTGCTCGTCCAAATTGTTCAGCGTTGAACCCATCACTTTTTTTACTGGAAATAAAATTTCGTATCTTACGAGGTTCATAGAGTTTTGGGTTGATCCCATGTTGCTCCATTGCTTGCTTAATAATTTTCATCGTATCATCGGTATCTAATATCGTGAAATCTTTTTTTAATCCAGCCTCTCGAGAAAATCTCCGTAAGATATAAACACCCAGTGAGTGAAATGTTTTCATAAATGGGGTCTCATGAAAATTTTCACCAATCATATGCATCACACGTTCATGCATTTCTTTTGCTGCTTTATTGGTGAACGTAATTGCAAGAATATTATTTGGATGAACACCTTGGTGAATTATATGATAAATACGATGAGTTAATGTTTTTGTTTTTCCTGTTCCTGCTCCGGCGATAATTAATAATGGCCCCTCTGTGGCGAGTACTGCTTCGCGTTGTTTTGTGTTTAAAAAATCAAGGTGGTTTTCTTGGTGCATAGAATTCATAAGCTGGTTGATTATATCAGAAAATATTTTTTTCTAATAAATTTAATAAATAATAAAAACGCATTACGCGTTTTTATTATTTAAGAGAAGCAATGACTTCCTTGAGTGGTTTTTCAGAAAAATCAGTACTTATATTTTTTTCAACAAGCAGTTGATGGAGTTTTTGAGATCGCTCTGGATAATCTGAAAAGGTGTGCTCAATAGGTTTTCCAAAAGTATCAGTCCCCCAGTAATAATTTTCTGGATGCATAAATGTATCAAAAGGCATATTTTCAATATGGCGCCATTCTTCTTGGTTTGGTCCGTAAATAGTATTAAGGAGAGATAGCGGTGAATTTTCAGGCGTATTTGGTTTCATTGATGGCTCCGCGGTTGTTGGTTCTTTGTCAGGAGTTTCGTGAATAGTGTCAGGAATAATAGGATCTGGAACAATATTATTTTCTATTTGTTGCCTACCTATTTTAAATTTTTCGGTAAGTATCTCAAGAGATGTTTTTTGTCGAGGTTTTGGCTCTCGATCTGGAGAAATTTCAAAAGATCCTGGTTTTTCGACTGGCAATGGATTTTTCAAGGGATCTGGTTCTAGAGAAGGGATTTTTTCATGATGGTCTGGTTGTTCAGGTTCAGGTGTTGGAGATGTTCCTGGTATACGGGGTTGATTGGGAACGGGTTCTGAAATAGGTGGTATGTTACTAGTGATAGTAAAATGAGTATATTTTTTACGAGGAGTTATTATTCCATCTGAGCCTGTTTCGCTCCAGTTTTCCTCAACAGTGAAATCATTACTCTGAGGAATGTGATAAATACGATAGGTTCCACCTGTTCGTGGTGTAAATTTTGCGTCAGAAAGTATTTTTAAAATAACCCCAGACTGGCTATCGTTTTCAATGCCTGCAAAACGTGGAAGTGGTTGACTTGGAAAAAGTTCTTGAATACTCATAATTATTACTTTATTATAAAGTAATAGTCTCGACTAAGCAATAGTGATTATGAAACATTTCTTTACAATATGTCAAATCACATGCTATCCACAGTTTCTATTGACCAAAAGATGTCATTTGTTACCCTAGATATGTGCAAGAGGGATATTCCCTCATCAGATACTGGGGTTTGGTTTTCATGACAGAATGACTGAAATGCTTGTAATTTCAAAAATACGTTTATTTCAATAATTTATATTGGTCCCGTATATTTTGATATTTCTTATTTGGCTTATAACACATAACTCACAAGATTCTAAGACATTGTCTTTTTTGAACATAATGAAACAAGGATTTATTCCTTGTTTGGTGCTCAGTACCTTTATTTTTCCTCAGGCTTCACAAGCGTGGCTGTTTTCTTCTGTGTCTGCTCAGGAACCTCTTTCAGAACAAGGTTTTTCTCTTGAAAATGCCCAAACCATGGATTTGCTTACTCCTGCAATTGCAATGAATTTTAACTTAAAACCAGATGATGGTATTGATATTGTTTTACAAGATGATGGTGCTATGACTCCTGAAATCGGACCATTAGGAACCTTGGCAGATGTGTATGATATTCCTGTAAGTGATGAAATTATTGTATACAAGGTTTCTCCTGGAGATACTGTTGTTGCGGTAGCAAAACGATTTGGAGTGTCAGAAAGTACTATTCGTTGGGCAAACAATCTCAAGAAAACAGATGTATTACACGTAGGGCAAACACTCACTATTTTGCCTATCTCTGGAGTAAAACACATAGTTACCAAAGGAGATACTCTTGTAACCATTGCAAAACGATATAAAGCAGATGCTCAAGATATTGCTGACTATAACGGAATCGAAAGTAGTGATGCTCTCGTGATCGGTCAGGTGGTTATCGTTCCAGATGGTCAAATTCCTGTAACAGCTGGAGCTGCTCAATCAAAATCTTCTTCAAAAACTATTAAAAATCGAGCCAATATTCCAGAAACAAAATCTGTTGTCTCTGCATCAAAAGGATATTACAAACGACCGATTGTTTTGGATGGAAATCCACGCATTAGAAAAACACAAGGATTCCACGATCGTTATAACGCTGTAGACATTGGGGCTCCTATTGGAACACCAATCCATGCAATGGCGAGTGGTACCGTTATTATTGCAAAAGGCCCAACATGCTCAAGTACTTCTCCAACATATTGGAATGGAGGGTATGGAAATCTTACTATTATCCAACATTCAAATGGAACCCAAACGCTCTATGCTCATCAAAAATGTCTTAATGTTTCAGTAGGAGATACGGTTTCACAAGGAGAGATTATTGGACAAGTCGGAAATACAGGACGATCAACAGGTCCGCATCTTCATTTTGAAATTCGAGGAATTAGACCAACACCTGTTTTATATTAATAAAAAATCCCAAACGGGATTTTTTATTTATTTCTATATTGAAATGCTTCGAGTATGTGATCGGTATGGATATGTTCTGATTGTTCGAGATCTGCAATTGTTCGCGCTAGTTTGATCATACGATGATATGCGCGAGGAGATAATTTCATTGTTGTAGAACTATCGTTGAGTATTTTCTTTACATCATTAGTAAGTGTTAGTTTTTCAATATCTCGTGCGGTCATATGGCTGTTGAGGGTTGTTTTATTTTCAAAACGAGCGTGCTGAATATCTCGTGCTTTTGATACACGTTCACGAATGGTTGTAGATGATTCTTGAAATGTTTGATTATTCGATAGTTTATCATAATCAATATGTTCGACATTCATCCACAAATCGACACGATCTAAAATAGGTCCAGATATTTTACGTTGATACCGTGCGAGATCATTTGGTGTGCAAATACATTTTTTATGTAATGCTCCATGATTACCACATGGGCATGGATTCATTGCAGCGATTAGTGTAAATCCTGCTGGAAAACTTGCAATTCCACGTGCTCGTGATATGTGAACAACACGATCTTCCATAGGTTGTCGCAATGACTCGATGACTCGTTTATCAAATTCTGGGAATTCATCGAGAAATAGTACCCCTCGATGAGCAAGGGTTACTTCTCCTGGTCGAGGAAAAGACCCTCCTCCAATAACTGAGACGTAGCTTGATGTATGATGAGGGTTTCGAAAAGGAGGATGAATAATGATAGGGTCTTTTAATATTCCTGCAACACTATGGATTCCTGTAATTTCAAGCATGGCCTCTTCTGAGAGAGGTGGTAATAATCCGGCAAATGCTTTTGCAAGCATTGTTTTTCCTGTTCCGGGTGGTCCTGACATAATCACATTATGTCCACCAGCTGCAGCAATTTCTAAGCCTCGTTTTGCAACTTCTTGTCCTTTGATATTTGAAAAATCTATAGAAAAATCTCTCTCTGGTGTTGTTTCACAAACAGTTTTTGGTTGAGGTGAAATGAATAGTCGTGTATCACTTTCTTCATCAATGTGATTAATAACATCGCGTAATGTTTGTGCTGGATAAATAATAATATTATCTATTAATGCAGCTTCGATTGCATTTTTTACAGGTAAGAATATTTCAGTAAAACCTAATTGTTTTGCCTCCTGAACAATAGGTAAAATTCCTGTCACGGGTTGTAATTCTCCATTCAGTGATAATTCGCCAATAAATAATTTTTTTTCCGGTTCGAATATAATGTTGTGACTTGATAATAAATAACCGAGGGCTATAGCAAGATCAAAATAGGAACCTTCTTTTTTTAATTCTGCCGGAGCCAAAGAAACAATAGTTTTTTGATTTTCTTGTTTTGGTGATGTGAATCCAGAATTTTTAATTGCACTTCCAACACGATCGCGTGCTTCTTCTACTGCTTTATCGGGTAATCCAACAATTGAAAATGCATGGAGTCCATTGGTAATGTCGATTTCAACAGAAACAATGTGTCCTCGCAATTGATAAGGCTGAGCTGAATAAACTCGTGAAAAATTTTTTGACATAGGCATACTTTAACAAATAGAAGATAAAGAAATTCCTAAGAAAAAATAAAGAAAAAATAAATTTTTTAAAAATAAAAACCACCAATACAGTGGGGTTTTTATAGAGATTATGCATTCATCATTGCTTTACAAGTTTCAGCAGCAGGGTTTGCTTCTAGTCGATCTTCTTCGATGAGAGCTCCTGATTTGAGACATCGTCCATAGGTTCCATTTTCCACTCGTTTGAGAGCTTCGATAATTTGAACGTATTTTGTTTCAAGAGATCCTAAGCGCCCAATTCGAGATTCAAAATCTTCTACAAAGTCTGCTTGATCTGCTTCATCAGGTTCAGCGCCTTCTTGAGATAGTGGTACTACTGACCAATCGCCATTAGGGTCTTGTCGTCCGATACTATTCAGTTCTTCTTCAAGAGCCGCTTTTTCTTTCAAAAGCTTTTCTTTAAAGTAGTTCACACGTTCTTTTTTCATAGGAATAGTCTAGCATATTTGACCCTTTTATCAAGCATTATTGATAAATCTGTCTATTTGCGTAACGCTTGAGTAATTCGGGGATACCGAGCGTATTGTCGGTAATAATCAGAGTTTTTTCATTAATAAAGAAATATAATAATGTCAGATTATTTTCACGATCATTTGCAATACGAACACTTCGATTATAAACAAGTTTTTCCTCGAAAGTATCTCGGTTATTTTTTTTACGCACAACATCAGAATCGGTTTCCATAAAAATTCCTAAGTCACGCATCATGACCGGTTCCCATTCTTGCATGAATGAAAACGTTTGATCGTAATTTTTAATAGGAATAATTAAAAAATGACCGAATGAATTGTCAGCTAATCCTATTTTCCCATGCATGAAAAATGGTTGTGAAAATTCATTAATTAGCTGAGGAGGAATTGTAGTGATCCCAGTTTTTTCAATAAGAGATGCAAACGATACCCGAGATCCTCCTTCTTGATAATAAATATCATGAATCGCTAAAGTATCTGGTTTTTGAGAGAGGCTCTCTCGTATTTTTTTATCTAAAAGATATGACTCTTCAGAAGTAGTAGTAACTAAAATATGTTTTTCTGCAGGAACCAAAGATTGAATCTCGGGTTGAATTTGGTTTTGTAACGCAGGAAGATATTTTTGAGCCAAGAAATATAAAACGATTCCAATACCAATAACACTGATAATCGTTCCACCGATATAGAGCATGTTACGCAATGATGTAGGAGAGGTGTTTTTCTTGTTCTCTTCATCAGTACGAGCCTTGGTAAGGAGTGACGATGCGACTGATCCTTGATTCGAATTAATTAAGGTCGACATGTCTTGATACATCGTATGAATATTTTTACGATCATCTTTAATTTCTTCCGGAGGCAGAGGTTGAGCAGGCTCGGAAACCATAGCAGGTTTTTCTTGTTCAGGATTATTTACTGAAACTTCTTCAGGAGCCGTAGCAATAACCTCAATTCCTTTTTGCAGAGATCCTGTGCTTTGTTTGATGTCTTGAGCAACAACAACCAGTTGAGTAAATCCTGATGCTCGATTGATATGTCCGCCTTCTGGAATTATTTGCAGAGGTGTTGCTAAGAAATTTGCGAGGTTTTGACTGGTTGATTCGGAAACAAAGGGATCATGTTCGCCTGCATAGACATGGGTAAACAAAACGTTCTGCTTCACTCGATCCCATGCAATATCAGATTTATAGAAAGTGCTATTTACATGATTGTATCCATCGTGCTGAAGAGGCTCGGCATAACTGGCGACAAGAATGATTCCTTTAATAGGTCTATTTATTTCTTCAATAATACGTAGTGCAAATAACCCCCCTACTCCATGTCCAATAAAAAGAGTTTCTTCATCAAATTTTTCAATATAATTTTTGAGAGATACTTTCCATGATTCATAGGATTGTCCTCCTGGTGTTGGAAAGTTTGGAACAACTACAAAATAGCCCATCCCTTCGAGAGTTGTTTTCATCCATGGGTACCAATCTTCATTCGCACTAGAAAATGCATCGTGAAAAATATAAGCAGATTTCATTAGATAAAGTATAACGTAAAAAAAATTTTATCCAAAACAAAAACTCACAAATAATGGATGTGAGTTTTTAAAATAAATCAAATCTCTCGCGTAGTTCACGTGGAATATGAAAATCAGCAGACATTTTTTTGCGCATTGATTTTGCTTTCTCTAAATTATGTTCCACCGTCATCGTAACCGATCCATGTTTTTTAAATTCAGGCTCAAGTTTTTCTTGCAATTCTTTTTCTGTGAAACAAGTTTCGTACAGTCGATCCGTTACACGTGCGAGTGTAACTGAAACACGAGTGGTGATGATATAGGGACCAATAACAGAGAGGTGATCACGACGGTTGAAGTTGATCTTACTATTAGTAGTTACCTGATTAAAATGTGACGACAGTGCTCGCTTGCGTTCGTTATCAAAAATAGTTTCACCTCCAATAATATTGAATGAGTAAATTTTTTCCTGCTCATATGTTTTATAGTAATCTTCCTCGCTTTGTTTTCGTGATGGAATCATGAGCCAGTACTGATGAGGTGTAAAGTGGTACACAGGAAAATCTTTTACTTCATTGCGAATGTCTTGGAACATGTGTTTCCAAAATGCATCAGTATTTTCAATAGTATTAAATTTATATGAAACCTCTTCATTGGGCTGTAATTTAAATCCAAAATCCTGTGAAACGATTTTTAGTAACCGATCACGCCAAACATTACTAATAGCATAGACGGTTTTGTGTTTTACAATAATATCTTCTGCTAATAATTCTCGTAGAGTTTTATAAATTCCCTGCACCGAAGCATGTACAGAAAGACCTTTTAAATAGTCTTGTATTTGTGAAACAGTCATAGAATCCCCCAAAAGGGCTTCCATTATATGGTCGTATAGAGTTTTCTTGGTTCCAAGGAGCATAAAAACAGTATATCAAAATTAAACCAATAGTTTAATAAATATATATTTCTTGCAATATAAATGCAAGTGTGTCAAATGTCTGGTACGCTAGTATCAAGAAAGAATGTTCTTTCGAAAAATAAAATATAGACCTATGAAATGGGATGGTTATCAATGGGGAGTTTTTAAACTCGCGATAATATTTTCTGCTTTAGTTGCAGTTATTGTTATGTTTGTCGCAGTATTACTACTACACACTTTCAATTAGAAATTACGGGGGGATGGATAATCCCCTTCTGTCTCGAGATGTGTATCTCGACTGATGAGCTCAAAAGAGCGAAACAGATTTCTTTCACAAAAAAAATAAAAGTATGGACTTTACAAATCCTTTATTCGTTAATCACATTCGCGTAACACTACTTACCTCCGCATTGTTCTTTCACATTCTTAGTCTTCGGTTTAAAGAAAAAAATAAGTCTCTTACAAAAGAGGTGCTGAATGAACAGTTCGAAAAAAGAACGGACCGATATAAAGAAAAAGTATACAAAGAACATTCAAGAGTTTGTAATTTAGAACTCGCAAGTAACCTACTTGCTTATGTTCTAGTGATGATTGGAATGATTTTTCCACTAGTATTTCCCTTCGGGTTATTTTAAAATTGTTCACAAAAAAATAAAAGACTATGAAAATTATTAAAGATCAAAAACATTTGTATCTTAGTACAGAAAACTGGAGTGATACGACATTTCAGCCGGTCGCAGATATTAAGTCTTCGATAAGGTTACATGATGGATTGATTATTCAAACCGCTGGATTTAAAATTCTTCGTGGAGAAAAAACAGAATTCCACGCATGTGTTTCTGTTCAAGCCGGATGTAAATTTGCCTGCAGAATGTGTGTATCAGGAAAAAATGGGTTTACGCGCAATCTTACTCAAAACGAAATTGTTGAACAAGTGCAACATATTGCCGAAAGATTTAGTGTTCCCACCCTAGATCATGTGGTTTTTATGGGAATTGGTGAACCGTTGGATAACTATGTCCAATTTACTGGAGCATTAAGAAATCTGAATATGTTGGGATATTTAGACAAGCTTTCATTTGCAACGATTGGCGGACCTAAAAAAATTATTCAATTTGCAAACGAGAAAATTCCTATGAGAATGATGTGGATTTCTCTACATGCGCCAAACGAAATTAAAAGAAAAGAAATAATTCCTTTTGCCGGAAACTTTACACTTAAATCTTTAATAGAGGCAGGTGTATTATTTCATCAGAAAACAAATTCTGAGGTTCGAGTGAATTATTTACTCTACAAATCGTTCAATGATTCATTTTCGGATGCCGAACAACTCGTTTCGTTGCTTGATGGAACCAGTAGTTTAATCACACTTCAATTAACAGAACCAAATGATGTAGATTTTTTAAATTATGATCGAGGAGATAAATCAGATATTGATAGATTCAAACGATATCTTCTAGATGCAGGTTTAAAAAATAAAATCATTAGGTTTCTTGCCGCAGGAAGACCGTTACAGGCAGGTTGTGGAGAGTTTGCTTACATTTCAAACAAATAAAATATTTAACATGAAAAAGAAAAATCTTTCAACGCAGTACAACAATTCTGCGAAAAATTACGAAGAACTACATACTGGTGAGAATAAGAAATCAACTGGAATTTTTTTAAATATTGTCCTTAGATATATTGAAAAAATACAAACAATAGAACACGAAAGATCCCTTGTGCACTTGCTAGATCTGGGCTGCGGATCAGGAACAGATTTTGAACTTTATTCAAAACAAAGAAAAGTTTGCTGTTTCGGTTTAGATGCTTCCCAGGAAATGATTTCTTTGGTGGAGGAAAAATTTCCAAAAAAGATTATTCTGGAATGCGAGGATTTCTCGCAAAAAAATATCCGTCCATTCAAGGGATTCCATTTTCAATTGATTGTTTCAAAATGGGCACTTCAAACCGCGGAAGACTTAAGCATTGTTTGGGAAAATGTAGATCGTTTGCTGGTAAGAGATGGTTATTTCATTTTTCTCACGGTACATCCCTTGCGTCAATTTCTTGAAAAGAAAAAATCAGGCAAGGATTATTTCAAGCAAGAAATAGTTGCATCTGAAATCTTCGACAAACAAATTACAGTGTACGAACCAACGCATACCATGCAGGACTATTTGAGTCCTTATTTCCTTGAACATTTTGAATTACTTGAAATCAAGGAGGATTACGAATTCCCCGCAGCGGAACAAATTGGTGGTGATATTTACCCTACTCATTTAATTGTTGTTGCACGAAAGAAATAAAACTTTTTGCTAAAACAAAAGCCGAACATGTCGTTCGGCTTTTTTAGTGGCTCACTTTTTTTTCTTTGCTTTATTACTTTTCTTCTTTGTCACACTTTCCTCATACACCACATTCACAATCTTTTGCATTAGCTCATAATTATCTAAATCACTCTCATCTAACTGATACCACGGATTCGCGCCAGGATACGGAAATCCTGTTTCGTGATCACCAAGGATTGCGGTTGTTGCATCAGTCACTTTGATAAACAATGTATTGTCGCAAATTAATCCAATGGTCACACCTAGATAATACAGCGCATATTCTCCAAACATTTTACGCACAGAAATATTTTCAACGCCGACACTGCGTCCGACTTGATCAACGATGTATTCCATGAATTCTTTGGAGGTTGCCATAGGGCGAGTATATCATGACTGCTTGATATGAAAAAAACCGCTCCTCTCGGAGCGGTTTTTTTCATGAGCTTATAATTTTATACAAACAATCGAGCAACAACGAGCACAGCTCCAATTGTTATTAAATAAGAAAAAATATCAAAAAAGAATTTCTTCCATGCAATTTTGCGGTCAATATTTCCCCAAATAATACTTGATCCAATTACCGGAACCATGAAACAGAACCATGCCATTACCGCATATCCTATTACCATACTGAAAGGTAGTCCGTTATTCGTTCCGGTCACACTTACGAGTGCGATAAAAAATGAGGTCATTGCTGATAATATAAATTGCCCAAGGAATGATTTCCACATATGAGGCTTAGCTTCCTCAATAAGTTTTTTCTGTTCATCGGCTGATAATTTATCAAATCCGAGAACTTGCATATGCAATCGGCCCATGGGTGTTTTATCTGAATACCAGAATGTTCCAATGGTTAATGAAACAAGAGACCCGATAAGGGTGATAAGAATTATAGTTGTCATACTGAACCAGTATAGTACATGTTTTATTTGGGTCAAATAAAAACTCTCTTATTTATATATAGTCAATAAGAGAGTTTTTATAGTAGTTCAAGTTATTTCAATCCAACTTGTTTCAATGTTTTTTCGTACGCTTTAACATCTTTTCGTTTAAGGTAGTTCAAGAGTTTTCGGCGTTGTGCAACCATGATCACCAACCCTCGTCGAGAATGGATGTCTTTTTTGTGGTCTTTCAAGTGGTTGGTCAATTGACTGATTTGTTCAGACAAAAGCGCAATTTGAACCTCAGGAGATCCAGTATCACCTGCCTTTCGGGCTGCGGAAGCAATTACTTTTTGTTTTTTTGCTGTAGTTAACATAGTGAGGTGACTATAGCATAGATATGTTTTTTTTGCAAGTAAAAAAGCCAAGCTATCTATAAAATATAGACATCTTGGCAAAAACAGTTTTACTATTTCAAAAAAAGAGCTTTCATTTGATCATATGCCCGCTGTTCACGTACGGCTTTAGGTATTTTTTGGTTATTTTCTTCTCTAAAGCATCCAACCTTCATGAGTTCCAAAAGATAGATAACTCTTTTGTTGCTTACAAGACAAATTGCGGTGATATAAACAATACTTGCGGGTATATAACTATACCCAATACCTTCTTCAAAAGAGGTTGTGTAAGTAATTATCCAAATACATATCAACATGAAGATAAATCCGAGCAGTTTGTAGAGAATGGCTTTTCTATCGCCTTTAGTAATAATGTCTCTTTTAATACCATCATCATCAAATAGAAAAGGTTCGTCAAAATCGTTGAGATTTTTCATAAGCAGAAGTTAATGGTTAAGAAAATTTATTTATGATACTACCATTTTCAAGCGCATTGTCAATAAGTGTCGCAAAAGAAATGAAACTTGATACAATAGATGTATGTATTCAATCCAAGATCTCAAGCGTCAATTTTTGGAATATGTAGAAATCGAAAAAGGTCGCGCATTAAACACGGTGCGTAACTACGAACACTATCTCGATGTTTTTTTTGCATTTGGAAAAGTGAATAGTCCAAGCGATATTACAGAAAACATGTTGCGAGAATTTCGATTAACGCTCAATCGATCAAAGGGTGCGCGTGTAAAAGGTCAGTCACAAGGTACAATGAAAAAAGCAACACAGAATTATTACTTGATTGCCATTCGTTCTTTTTTAAAATATTTAAAAAAAAGAAATATTTCTTGTATTGCACCTGATGCAATTGAGCTTGCAAAAACAGGATCTCGAGATATTGATCCGTTATCTGGTGCAGAATTAAAACGATTTCTCGCAGCTGCGAGTAATAATTTACGAGATCTTGCAATCCTTGAATTATTTTTTTCTACAGGATTACGTCTTTCAGAATTATGTTCACTCAACCGTGATATTGATCTCTCAAAAGATGAGTTTTCTATTCGCGGAAAAGGTGACAAGGTGCGTGTGGTTTTTCTATCAGATCGTGCCAAGGATGTATTGCGTGAATATTTGAAATCACGCAAAGATATGGCAGAACCATTATTTGTAAATGAGTCATTTCGAAAAACAGATGATGCGCGCCTGACGCCTCGATCGATTCAGCGTATTGTGAAACACTATGCTACCAAAGCAGGTATTTACAAGAAGGTTACTCCGCATGTACTGCGCCACTCGTTTGCAACTGATTTATTATCAAATGGTGCTGATATTCGTTCGGTGCAAATAATGTTAGGGCATGCAAATATTGCCACGACACAAGTTTATACCCATGTTACTGACAAACAATTACGCGAGGTGCACAAAAAATTTCACGGGAAATAAAACTTTTCAACAGAGACCCTATATAGAGTATAGAGTATACTGTATACTATATCTATGAACCCAGATGCTCAAAAACAATATTTTGAAATTGCGTATCGTACCGGGTCCGATGTATGGACTCATATTCCCTATCATACGATCGCAATTAATATGATGCCTAACATGCCAGCTGATGCGATGGTGCTCGATGTTGGTGCAGGACGAGGAATTTGGATTTCAAAACTCGTTGCCGAGGGGTATCGTGCAATTGGATTAGAATATATTCATGATGTTGTACGTAAAGGAAATCAGGATATTAAATTAAATGATTATGCAGATCGTGCGCGATATATTCATGGTGATGTGTTAGATATTCCCCTCGTAGATCATTCGTTTGATGCGGTCACTGATATTGGAGTAATGCAACATATCGATGTTATGTATTGGCATCAATATATGTCAGAAATAAAGCGAGTATTAAAACCAGGTGGATATGTGATGAATGTATCACTTTCAAAAGATACACCTCGATTTTTAGGGTTTAGACCTAAAGCATCACCAGAAAATCAATTTGAAAAATTTGGAGTGCTGTATCATTTTTTCTCAGCTGATGAAATAAATGATCTATTTCGTCATCATGGATTTGAACTCGTTGAACAAAAAACACATAGTTTCGAACCGAAAACAGATCCACTGGACTCGCTTGTACTTCTCTTCTCGGTGTATCAATTGAAATAAAAAACATCTCTTCATGAGATGTTTTTTATGCTATAGTTTTCCTATGAAACTTATCTCGTGGAACGTAAACGGTATTCGTGCCGTACATAAGAAAAATCTCTTTGTTCCTTTTATTGAACAAGAAAATCCAGACGTTGTTTGTCTCCAAGAAACAAAAGCAATGCAACACGAATCCCCGCTTGACCTCCCCGAGTATCATGAATTTTGGAATTCAGCAGAAAAAAAAGGATACAGTGGTACAGCTATTTTTACCAAAGAAAAACCATAATCTATTTTATATAATTTTCCAGAATTTATTACAAAAAAATACAAGCTCATAGATCAGTATGGAAATACGAATACCGAGTGTCGCGTGATCGCTATAGAACTGGAAAAATATTTT